>NZ_JBEXJN010000010.1:12232-69400 GCF_040609115.1 Lentzea sp. NPDC004782 | reverse complement strand
TCCCTTTTTTTTTTTCCCCCCGCGCGCGCGGTTGTGGTTTTTGCGGCGCCCATACCACCCCTGGGTGTCTTTGACGGCCACTAAAACCCACCGCTCAATCGTTTAGGTCGGTACGAACCGCCGGGTGTATCGGTGGTTTGAAGCGGCGCCCGTCGACCAGACGTGAAGAATATGAGGAAACCGCCCCCGAGGCGGAAGCACCGGGGGCGGTTTCGTCTACCGAGCAGCTCAGACGTCGAGCGTCCAGCTGTTCAACGTGCCGGTGTCCAGCAACGCCGCGTCACGCACGCGCAGCGTCCAGGTGCCGTTCGCGGCCTTGCTCGACAGGTCGCGGGTGTAGGTCTCCTTGATGTCGTCGGCCGAGCCGCCGGTCCGGTTGTGCAGGTTGTAGACCGTGCCGTCGGGCGCGACCAGGTCGACCACGAGGTCGCCCTTGTAGGTGTGGGTGATGTCGACCTTGATGGTCGAGGTGGCGGACGCGTTGCCCGAGCAGCCCGAGATCACGATGGTGCTGGTGACCGTGGACAGGTCGGGGATGGCGACCGGCGTGGAGTTGGTCTTGGCGTCACAGCCGCTGCCGACCGGGTTGACCGTCCACGAGAAGGTCGCGGAACCGGTCTTGCCCGCCGAGTCGGTCACCGTGGCGGTCACCGAGGAGGTGCCCGCCGTGGTCGGGGTGCCGGAGATCGCGCCGGAGGCGGACGCCGACAGACCGGCCGGGAGACCGGAGACGGACCAGGTGTACGGCGCCGTGCCGCCCGACGCGGACAGCTGCAGCGAGACCGGCGTGCCGACCGTGGAGGTCTGGCTGCCGGGGTTCGTCACCGACGGGTTGCCGGGCTGGCCGCCGCCGAAGAGCGTGTACAGCAGCTTGTTCGGCGAGCCGGAGCCGGGGCTGGTGATCTTGTTCGGCGTCGAGGCGGCGCTCAGGCCCGCCCACACGGCGGCCGGGCTGTCGGACGGGTGCGTGGCGAGCCACAGGGCAGCGGCGCCCGTGACGTGCGGGGTGGCCATCGAGGTGCCGGAGATCGTGTTGGTCGCCGTGTCGTTGGTGTTCCACGACGACGTGATGTTCTCGCCGGGCGCGAAGATGTCCGTGCAGGTGCCGTAGTTGGAGAACGAGGCGCGCGCGTCGTTGATGGTCGACGCGTTGACCGTGATCGCCTCGGCGACGCGGGCCGGCGAGGTCGAACACGCGTCGGTGTTCGAGTTGCCGGACGCGATCGCGTAGGTGACGCCGGACGCGATGGAGCGGCGCACGGCCGCGTCCACGGTGTCGTCCGCGCCGCCGCCGAGCGACATGTTCGCGACCGCGGGCTTCACGGCGTTCGCCGTCACCCAGTCGATGCCGCTGATGACACCGGCGTAGGTGCCGGAACCCTGGCAGTTCAGCACCTTGACGGCGACGACCTTGGCGCCCTTCGCGAGGCCGTACTGCGAGCCCGCGACGTTGCCGGCGACGTGCGTGCCGTGGCCGTTGCAGTCGGTGTCGTTGCCGTCACCGGAGGTGTTGGTGCCCCACGACGCACGACCGCCGAACGTCGTGTGCGTGGTGCGCACACCGGTGTCGATGATGTACGCCGTCACGTTCGACGCCGTGGTGTCGTACTGGTAGCTGCTGCTCAGCGGCAGGTCGCGCTGGTCGACGCGGTCCAGGCCCCACGACGGCGGGTTCTGCTGGACGTCCATCAGGTGCACCTGGGCGTCCTGCGACACGGTGGCGACCCGCGGGTCCGCGGCCAGCCTGGCCGCCTGCTTCTCAGTCATCTTCACCGAGAAGCCGTTGAGCGCGTGCTGCCACACCGAGCCCAGCTGACCACCGAACTTGCTCGCCAGCTCCGGGGCGGCGGCCCTCGACGCCGTTCCGGCCTTGAGCGAGACGATGTAGCTGTCCTTCACGGCCTCGGCGCGGTTGGCACCGAGGATGGTTCCCACGTTCTCTTGAGCTGAAGCGGCGGGCACCACGGCGGCGGCCAGACACAGGGCGGCGGCGGCGGTGAGTCCCGTACCCAAGACTCTTCGCATTGCAGGGTTCTCCCTCGTGCAGGGAACAGGGTGATCTGCACGCTAGACCTAAACCGCAGGTCAGAGGGATACGCCGATCTGCGCGAACTGTTGACAGATTTGACACTTCGCGTGGGAGCGAATGTTTCCTCTGAGTTACGGAATAGGCCGGGGGAACGTATTTGGATTCCCTATATCAACCCCAACGCCGAGAGGTCCACCCTCCATCGGCCCTACCGTCCGGTAGGCAGAACGGCATAGCGTCGCCCAGACGGAGGAACGAACTGATCGGGCAGTTCGCCGCCTGGGGACGCCATTGCTTCCGGTGTCGTGCGGGCTGTGTTGCAGCACAGCCGATCTCCTCATCGCGGTTGCCCGGTCCGGCGTTACACCGGTCCCTGCACACGATCGACCAAGGAGAAATGCCTATGAAGCGCATGGCTGTCGCGGCTGTCGCCGTGCTGACGGGTGCTCTCGCGACGACGGCCTCCCCTGCCGCCGTCGCCGCACCGCAACCGTCGGCCGGCCTGCTCGCCGCGATGCAGCGCGACCTGGGTCTGGACGCCCAGCAGGCCGCGGAACGGCTGCGTCAGGAAAGCGCGGCCGCGGTCCTGCTGCGCGTCGCGGAGGGTTTCGCCGGCGACAGCTTCGGCGGCGCGTGGTTCGACGCGTCCACCGGCAAGCTCGTCGTGGGCGTGACCGACGCCGCCAAGACCGACCGGCTGCGCAGGCTCGGCGCCGAGACCCGCACCGTCGCCCACCGGGCGAGCGACCTCGACTCGGCCAAGTCCAAGCTGGACGCCGAGAAGGCCCCGGCCGAGGTCACCGGCTGGTTCGTCGACACTCGGGCGAACGCGGTCACGATCACCGTGAAGCGCGGTCAGGCCTCTGCCGCGCAGGCGTTCGCGGCGAAGGCGGGCGCGGTCGCGAAGGTCGTGGAGACCGACGAGGCGCCTCGTCTGCTCAAGGACGTCCGCGGCGGCGACGCCTACTACATCAACAGCGCCAGCCGGTGCTCCATCGGCTTCGCGGTGCAGGGCGGGTTCGTCTCCGCCGGGCACTGCGGCGAGGCCGGGGACACGGTGGCCGGTGTAGACCGGTCGGCGATGGGGACGTTCCAGGCGTCGTCCTTCCCGGGCAACGACTACTCGTGGGTCAAGACCAACGCGTCGTGGACGCCCACGGCCAAGGTGAACCACTACGGCGGCGCTGACGTCGTCGTCTCCGGGCACACCGAGGCCGCGGTCGGCGCGTCGATCTGCCGTTCCGGCTCGACCACGGGCTGGCACTGCGGCGAGGTCGAGGCCAAGAGCCAGACGGTCAACTACCAGGAGGGTTCGGTCAGCGGCCTGACGCGCACGAACGTGTGCGCGGAGCCCGGTGACTCGGGCGGCTCGTGGGTCAGCGGCACGCAGGCGCAGGGCGTCACCTCGGGTGGCTCCGGCGACTGCACCAGCGGCGGCACGACCTACTTCCAGCCGGTCAACGAGATCCTCTCGGTCTACGGCCTGACGCTCATCACGGGCTGACACTGCTGATGAAGGGCTCCTTCATCCACCTCACGTGGATGAAGGAGCCCTTCATCGACTTCAGGCTTCGCGCTCTGCGAGCCACTTCTCGCGGTGCACCCGCCACCGGTCCAGCATCGAGCCGAGCTCGCTGTGGCAGAACCGGAAGAACTCGCGCGTCTCGTCCAGCCGCGACCCCGCATCGGTGCCGGGCCCGAGCGCCTCGACGCCCTCGCCGAGCACCTCGTCGACCATCGCGAGCATCTGGTCCTTGCGGAACGTCGCCTCGTACCAGACGTTGTCCCGCATCCGGTAGACGTCCCGGCGTGATCCGGGTTCTCTCTCGCGGCTCACGATCTGGACCGTCGTCAGGTAACGCACCGCGCCCGACACCGCCGCCGGTGAGATCTGCAGCAGTTCGGCGATCTCGGCCGCAGTGAGCCGCCCGGAGTCCGTCGACATCAGCGCCGCGAGGATGCGCGCCGGCATGCGCGGTACGCCCGTGTCCGCGAGAATCCCGCCGAAGCGCTCGACGAACTGGCTCACCGCCTGCTGGTCACGCTGCGTAGCTCTGGTCACGGCGGCATCATCCCCTTCCGTCAGCCGATCGGGCAAAATTTACGTCCTTCACGAAGTTGTGAAATGAGTGTAGCTTACCGGCCATGACATCTGCGATATCCGTGTCGGGCCTGGTGAAGACCTTCGGCCCGACGCGTGCACTGGACGATCTCGACCTGGACGTCCAGACCGGTGAGGTGCACGGCTTCCTCGGCCCGAACGGGGCGGGCAAGTCGACGACGATCCGGATCCTCCTCGGCCTGCTGCGTGCCGACTCCGGCACCGCGCGGCTGCTCGGCGGCGACCCGTGGAAGGACACCGCAGCCCTCCACCGCCGCCTCGCCTACGTCCCCGGCGACGTCAACCTCTGGCCCAACCTGACCGGTGGCGAGGTCATCGACCTGCTCGGACGGCTCCGCGGCGGCTTGAACTTCAAGCGCCGCGAGGAACTCCTGGAGCGGTTCGAACTGGACCCGCGCAAGAAGGGCCGCACCTACTCCAAGGGCAACCGGCAGAAGGTGGCGCTGGTCGCCGCGCTGTCGTCGGACGTCGAGCTGCTGATCCTCGACGAGCCGACCTCCGGCCTCGACCCGTTGATGGAGGCCGTCTTCCAGTCCTGCATCAACGACGAACGCGAGCGCGGCCGCACCGTGCTGCTCTCCAGCCACATCCTGGCCGAGGTCGAGGCCCTCTGCGATCGTGTCTCGATCATCCGCAACGGCCACTGCGTCGAGACCGGCACGCTCGCCGACCTGCGGCACCTGACCCGCACGTCGATCTCCGCGGAGCTGGCCGGCCCGCCCAACGGCCTCACCTCGCTCGCGGGCGTGCACGACCTGGTCGCCGAGGGCAACCGGGTCAAGTTCGAGGTCGACTCGGACAAGCTCGACCTCGTGCTCAAGCAGCTCGTCTCGACCGGCGTGCGCACCCTGACCTCGCAGCCGCCGACCCTCGAAGAGCTCTTCCTGCGGCACTACGAGGACGCGAAATGATCGGCACCTGGCATCTCGTCCGGCTGGCGTTGCGCCGAGACCGGATCCTGCTGCCCGTCTGGGTCCTGTTCCTGGTCTTCACGACGCTGTCGACGACGACCGCTCTCGAAGAGCTGTACGGAACGCAGCAGTCGCGGGCGCTGCTCGGCGCGACGGCGAACGCCAACTCCGCGTTCCTCGCGATGCTCGGCCCGCTGCACGACTGGTCGTCGCTGGGCGGCCTGGTCGTCTGGCGCTGGGGCGTCTTCGCCGGCCTGTTCATCGCGATCATGGCTCTGCTGGTCGTCACGAGGCACACGCGCGCCGAAGAAGAAGCAGGCCGCACGGAGCTGGTCGCCGCGACGGTCGTCGGCCGGCACGCACCGCTCGCCGCCGCGGTGATCGTCGCGGGCGGCATGAGCCTGCTGATCGGCGTGCTGCAGGCGCTGGTGCTGATCGGCAAGGGGCTTGACGCGGCCGGTTCGTTCGCGTTCGGCCTGTCCACGGCCTCGGTCGGGCTGGTGTTCACCGGCGTCAGCGCGTTCACCGCGCAGCTGTCGGAGAACTCACGCGTGTCCAACGCGATCGCGGGCGGCTTCCTCGGCGTCATCTACCTGTTCCGCGCGGCCGGTGACGCGGCGGGGGAGTCGGGCCCGCAGTGGCTGACCTGGCTCTCGCCCATCGGCTGGACCGAGCACGTGCGGTCGTTCGCCGACAACCGGTTCTGGGTGCTCGGCATCTCGCTGGCCACCGCCGTCGTGCTCGTCGGCGTGTCCGCGTACGTCGTCACGCGCCGCGACGTCGGACTCGGCCTGCTCGCGACGCGGCTCGGCCCGGCGCACGGCACGATCGGCACCCCGTTCGGCCTGGCGTGGCGGCTGCAGAAGGGCTCGCTGATCGGCTGGTCGCTGGCCCTGTTCGGAGTCGGCGTGATCTACGGCAGCGTCGCGCAGGCGGTCGGGAAGATGGTCGAGGACAACCCGACGCTCGGCCAGATCGTGCAGCAGATCGGCGGCGCCGACGCGATGGTGGACGCGTTCTTCGCGACCGTCACGCAGCTGCTGGGCCTGATCTCGTCGATCTACCTGGTCCAGGCCGTGCTGCGGCTGCGCTCCGAGGAGACCTCGCTGCGTGCCGAACCGCTGCTCGCCACCCCGGTCTCGCGCTGGGGCTGGGTCGCCTCGCACGCGGCGTTCGCCCTGGTCGGCGGCGCGGTCGTGCTGGCCTTCGCGGGGCTCGGCCTCGGCCTGGTGCACGGCCTGCAGACCGGCGACGTCGGCGGGGTGCTGCCGAAGCTGCTCGGCGCCGCGCTCGTGCAGCTCCCGGCCGCGTGGGTGGTCGCGGGCGTGGCGCTCGCGCTGTTCGGGCTGTTCCCGCAGTTCACGGGCGTGAGCTGGGCCGTGGTGTCGGTGTCGCTGGTGATCACGCTGCTCGGCCCGGCCCTGCAGCTCTCGCAGTGGGTCATCGACGTCTCGCCGTTCAGCCACGTCCCGAAGTACCCGGACATCGTGGCCGGGCCGCTGCTCTGGCTCAGCGGGGTGGCCGTGGTGCTTCTGGCTGCGGGGTTCGCCGGGTTCCGGCGCCGCGACCTGACCACGTGATGACCGCCGGCACGGTGATCAGCAGCGCGGCCGGGACGAGGAACCCCAGCAGCGGATGCGACTGGTAGAGGGGGACGAACGCCAGCGGGGCCACGGCGGCGCCCATGAAGCGCAGTGACTGCACGACACTGACGCTGCCACCCCTGTTGGCGTTCTCGCTCTGCAGCACCAGCGCGTTGACGCTCACCAGCACACCCTGCGCCGCCGCGCCGGTCAGCGCCCACGCGATGACCACGACCGCGGCGAACGGCGTCGTGCCGATCGCCGCGATGAGCCCACCGCCCAGCGTCGCGCCGACGACGACCGTGGTCATCGCGCCGAACTTGTCGATGGCCTTGCCGACCTGCCGCGCGGTCAGGAACCCGACGATGCCGAACCCGGTGAGCAGCACCCCGCGTTGCCCGGCGCCCAGCCCGAACACGTCGTCGAGCCGGAACGCCACGAGGAACGACAACCCGCCCAGGCACGCCCAGCCGACGAACGCGATCGCCGCGGGCCGCAGCGTGCTCGGCACGAACGCACTTCTGAGGCTCGCGTCGCGCTCCGGTTCGGCGTCCGTCTGCGGCACACCCAGGACGGCGAGCCCGACGGCGACGACGGAGATCACCACGAACGCCAGCCGCCAGTCGACCTCGGCGGTCAGTCCGCCGACCAGCGGCGCGGACGTCTGCCCGGCCGCCTGCATCGACCCGAACAGCCCCAGCGCGCGGCCCAGTTCCTCCTTCGGGGTGGAGGCGGCGATGACGGCCAGCAGCACCGGCGTGGTGAAGCTGTTCGCCGCGCCCTGCAGCGCCCGCGAGGCCAGCAGCACCTCGAACGTCCACGAGCTCGCCGCCAGCGCGGACGCCGCGGCGTAGACGACGTAGGCGATCCGGACGGTCCGCTGCGGGCCCCAGCGCTGCGCGAGCGTCCCGGACACCAGCATCAGCACGGCGAACGGGACGAGGTAGAACGTCAGCGTCGACGCCGCCGCGCCCGGCGACCGGCCGAAGCTCCTGCCGATCTCGGGCAGGACCGACGTCGTGATGGCGCCGCCGAACGGCCCGATCAAGGCACCGGCGTACAACCCGGCGCGTGCCAAACGGCCCACAGACACCTCCGCCGCCCCACCCTAGCCGTGACGCGGCAGCAATGGTTAGTGCAGCTAAGTTTTTCTGGCGCGGGGCCCCTTCGCCCTCTCCTGCAGTACGAAAGCTCCCCGCGTAACCCGCCGCCGGGCGGCGTCGCCCAGCTGCGGCGAAGCGCACGCGGGGCCCTTCCGTGTCCTCCTGGTGAACGAAAGCTCCCCGCGTGCACCATCCACCGCCGCCGCGAGCCGCACCCAAGCAGCCGCGCACGGTCGCTGCGAGTCGCTGCGCACCGCCACCGCGAAGTGCACGCGGGGAGCTTTCGTTCACTCCTGGCAAACGTGAGCGCCCCGCGTGCGGTCGGAACGCGGGGGCCCCGCGTTTCCCTTGGAACGGGCTAGCGGGGGCCCGTTGAGGGCCAGCCCGGGCCGCGGCCGCGGCGGCGCAGGTACCGCTCGAACTCCGCGGCGATGTCGTCCCCGGACGCCTCGGTGATCTGGATGGCCGCGTCACCGCGCTCCTCCAGCGCGCGCACGTAGTTGCGCACGTCCTCGTCCTCGTCGGCCATCTCGGAGACCGTGCGCTCCCACTCCTCGGCCTGCTCGGGCAGCGCGCCGAGTGGGACCTCGATGTCGAGGACCTCCTCCACCCGGTGCAGCAGGGCCAGCGTGGCCTTGGGCGAGGGCGGCTGCGACACGTAGTGCGGCACCGCGGCCCAGAACGAGATCGCCGGAACGCCCGCCTGCACGCACGCGTCCTGGAACACGCCGACGATGCCGGTCGGGCCCTCGTACTTCGAGTGCTCCAGTCCGAACTTCGCGGCGGCGTCCGGGTCGTAGGCGGTGCCGGTGACCGGCACGGGACGGGTGTGCGGCGTGTCCATGAGCAGCGCGCCCAGCGTCACCACGGTCGTCACCCCGAGGGCGTCGACGTGCCCCAGCAGTTCCGCGGCGAACTTGCGCCACCGCATGTTCGGCTCGATGCCGTGCACGAGGATGACGTCGACCGAGGAGCCGGGAGGCCGGCACACCGAGAGCCGCGTCGTCGGCCAGTCGACCCTCCGGGTCACGCCGTCCACCATGCGGACTGTGGGTCGCGTCACCTGGAAGTCGTAGTAGTCGTCCGGGTCGATCTCGGCGAGCGGGGTGGCGTCCCAGGTGAGTTGCAGGTGCTCGACGGCGGTGCTCGCGGCATCGCCCGCGTCGTTCCAGCCTTCGAACGCGCAGACCATGATCGGGCTCGTGAGCGGTTTGCGCGGGGTCGAGGGGGTCGGGGAGTCCTGGGACGGATCGTTCACGGCGCCAGACTACGGCCTCCTCCAGTCAACTCATCGTAGGCTTGGCCCATGCGTGATCGCGGAGCGTCGCCGTTGCTGGAAGCGCTGGTGAACCGGGTTGTCGTCGCTGACGGCGCCATGGGCACCATGCTTCAGGCCGCTGACCTCTCCCTCGACGACTTCAACGGTCTGGAGGGCTGCAACGAGATCCTCAACGTCACCCGCCCGGACGTCGTGAAGGCCGTGCACCGCGGTTATCTCGAGGTGGGCGTGGACGCCGTCGAGACGAACACGTTCGGCGCGAACCTCGCCAACCTCGCCGAGTACGACATCCCTGACCAGATCTTCCACCTGTCCGAGCGCGGTGCCGCGCTGGCCCGCGAGGTCGCGGACGAGTTCGGCACGAAGGAGCAGCCGCGGTTCGTGCTGGGCAGCGTCGGTCCCGGCACCAAGCTGCCGACGCTGGGCCACACCCCGTTCGCCACGTTGCGCGACGCCTACCAGGAGCAGTGCAAGGGCCTGCTCGTCGGCGGCGTCGACGCGATCATCGTCGAGACCTCGCAGGACCTGCTGCAGACCAAAGCGTCGATCATCGGCGCCAAGCGCGCCATGGCGGCCGAGGGCCGGGTCGTGCCGATCATCGCCCAGGTGACCGTGGAGACGACCGGCACGATGCTGCTGGGCTCGGAGATCGGCGCCGCGCTGACCGCGCTGGAACCGCTGGGCATCGACCTGATCGGCCTCAACTGCGCCACCGGTCCCGCCGAGATGAGCGAGCACCTGCGGACGCTGTCCAAGCACGCGCGCGTCCCGTTGTCGGTGATGCCCAACGCCGGCCTGCCCGAGCTGGGCCGCAACGGCGCGGTCTACCCGCTGAGCCCCGAAGAGCTCGCCCAGGCGCTGGCGGGGTTCGTCACCGAGTTCGGCGCACGGCTCGTCGGCGGCTGCTGCGGCACGACCTCCGAGCACCTGCGCCAGGTCGCCGAGGCCGTGAAGGACCTCGGGCCGTCCGCGCGCAGGCCGCGCCCGGAGCCGGGGGTGTCCTCCCTGTACCAGGCCGTCCCGTTCAAGCAGGACGCTTCGGTGCTGATGATCGGCGAGCGCACGAACGCCAACGGCTCCAAGGCGTTCCGCGAGGCGATGCTGGCCGAGAAGTGGGAGGACTGCATCGAGATCGCGCGCGACCAGACGCGCGAGGGCGCCCACCTGATCGACCTCTGCGTCGACTACGTGGGCCGCGACGGCGAGGCGGACATGCGCGCGCTCGCGTCCCGGCTGGCCACCGCGTCGACGTTGCCGATCATGCTCGACTCGACCGAGCCCGCGGTGCTGCAGGCAGGCCTGGAGTGCCTCGGCGGCCGGTGCGCGGTCAACTCGGTGAACTACGAGGACGGCGACGGCCCCGACTCCCGCTTCCAGAAGATCATGCGGCTCGTCTCCGAGCACGGCGCGGCGGTCGTGGCGCTGTGCATCGACGAGGAGGGCCAGGCCCGCACCGCCGAGTGGAAGGTCCGCGTCGCCGTCCGGCTGATCGAGGACCTCACCCGGAACTGGGGCATGAAGGTCTCCGACATCATCGTCGACTGCCTGACGTTCCCGATCTCCACCGGCCAGGAGGAGGTCCGCCGCGACGCCGTCGAGACGATCGAGGCGATCCGCGAGCTCAAGCGCCGCTACCCCGAGGTGCAGACCACCCTGGGCGTCTCCAACGTCTCCTTCGGACTCAACCCGGCCGCGCGGCAGGTGCTCAACTCGGTCTTCCTGCACGAGTGCGTGCAGGCCGGTCTGGACACCGCGATCGTGCACGCGTCCAAGATCGTGCCGATGGCCCGCATCCCCGACGAGCAGCGCGCGGTGGCGCTGGACCTGGTCCACGACCGCCGCCGCGAGGGGTACGACCCGCTGCAGAAGCTCATGGAGCTGTTCGAGGGCGTCACCACGAAGTCCAGCTCCGCCTCGCGCGCCGAGGAACTGGCCGCGCTGCCGTTGTTCGAACGCCTGGAGCGCCGGATCGTCGACGGCGAGCGCAACGGCCTCGAAGCGGACCTGGACGCCGCGCTGGAGCAGCGCCCGGCGTTGCAGATCATCAACGACACGCTGCTCGCGGGCATGAAGACCGTCGGCGAGCTGTTCGGCTCCGGCCAGATGCAGCTGCCGTTCGTGCTGCAGTCGGCCGAGGTCATGAAGTCGGCCGTCGCCCACCTCGAACCGCACATGGAACGGTCCGAGGACGGCGGCAAGGGCCGCATCGTGCTCGCCACCGTGAAAGGCGACGTCCACGACATCGGCAAGAACCTCGTCGACATCATCCTGTCCAACAACGGCTACGAGGTCGTGAACATCGGCATCAAGCAGCCGATCAACGCGATCCTCGAAGCCGCGGAGGAGCACCGCGCGGACGCGATCGGCATGTCCGGCCTGCTGGTCAAGTCGACCGTGATCATGAAGGAGAACCTCGAGGAGATGAACTCCCGGGGTGTCGCCGCGCGGTGGCCGGTGCTGCTGGGCGGCGCCGCGCTGACCCGCGCGTACGTCGAGAACGACCTGACCGAGATGTACTTCGGCGACGTCCGCTACGCGCGTGACGCGTTCGAGGGCCTGCGCCTGATGGACGCGATCATGGCGGCCAAGCGAGGCGAGGCACCGCTCGTCGACCCCGAGGCGCAGGCGAAGGCCGCGGAACGCAAGGCCCGCCGCGAACGTTCGCTGCGCATCGCCGCCGCCCGCAAGGCCGCCGCCGAGCCGGAGGAGCTGTTCACCGGCCGCTCGGACGTGGCCGCCGACAACCCGGTCCCGGCACCGCCGTTCTGGGGCAGCCGGGTCGTGAAGGGCATCCCGGTCGCCGACTACTCGGCTCTGCTGGACGAGCGGGCGACGTTCATGGGCCAGTGGGGTCTCAAGGGCACGCGCGGCGGCGGCCCGACCTATGAGGAACTGGTCGAGACCGAGGGCCGCCCGCGCCTGCGCTACTGGATGGAACGCCTTGCCACCGAAGGAGTTCTCGCCCACGCGGCGGTCGTCTACGGCTACTTCCCGTGCGTGTCGGAGGGCGACGACCTGATCATCCTGGAAGAGCCGTCGGTGGGCTCGCCCGAACGCTTCCGCTTCACCTTCCCGCGGCAGAAGCGCGACCGCCGGCTGTGCCTGGCGGACTTCTGGCGTCCGCGCGAGTCCGGCGAGGTCGACGTCATCGCGTTCCACCTCGTGACCATGGGCCGGCCGATCGCCGACTACGCCAACGAGCTGTTCGGCAAGAACGCCTACCGCGAGTACCTGGAGGTCCACGGCCTCGGCGTCCAGCTCACCGAGTCGCTGGCCGAGTACTGGCACAAGCGCGTCCGCGAAGAGCTCGTGTGGCCGTCGGGCCTTTCCGTGGCCTCGGAAGACCCCGCCGACGTCGAGGAGTTCTTCCGGCTCGGCTACCGCGGCGCGCGCTACTCGTTCGGCTACGGCGCCTGCCCGGAGATGGAAGACCGCAGGCGCATCGTCGACCTGCTGGAACCCTCCCGCATCGGCGTGACGCTGTCCGAGGAGCTCCAGCTGCACCCCGAGCAGTCCACCGACGCCTTCGTGGCGCACCACCCGGAGGCGAAGTACTTCAATGTCTGACCTTTCCGCCGTTCTGTGGGACATGGACGGCACGCTGCTCGACTCCGAGAAGCTGTGGGACATCCCGCTCTACGAGTACGCCGAGAAGCTCGGCGGGACGCTTTCTCTTCAGACCCGCGAACGCATGGTCGGCACCAACGTGCCCACCACGATGCGCCTGCTGTTCGCCGACGTCGGCATCGACCCCACAGACGCCGATCTGCTCGACGGCGCCGCGTGGATCTCACGCCGCACGGAGGAGGTGTTCCGCGCCGGTCTGCCGTGGCGTCCGGGAGCTGCCGAGGCCTTGCGCGCGGTGCGTTCTTCGGGCGTGCCGATGGCGCTGGTGACGTCGACCGAGCGTGCGCTGACCGAGGTCGCGCTGGACACGATCGGGCGAGATCTTTTCGACGTCACGGTGTGCGGGGACGAGGTGGACGGCCTGAACAAGCCGCTGCCCGAGCCGTACCTGAAGGCGGCGCGGCTGCTGGGCGTCGATCCGGCCCGGTGCGTGGCGATCGAGGACTCGCCCACGGGCGTGGCGGCCGCGGTCGCGGCCGGGTGCACCGTGCTGGTGGTGCCGTGCGACGTCGAGGTGGGGGCGGGGGAGCGGCGGATCTTCCGCGACTCGCTCGTCGGTGTGGACCTGGACGTGCTGAAGGCGCTCTAGCCCGAGCTCGCGCAGGGGTCCCCTCCAGGGGGTCCCCTGCTTCAATTGTCCCAGGCCGCACCGACAATTTTCAGACCCAGCACTCGCGCGGCACGAGCGTCGGCGCCACCGGCGCCCACTCCGGTACCGGTGGCAGGGCGCGTCCCTCAGGCGTGTCCACCGGCTTGGTCGTCGGCAGGTCGAGCCACGTCCGCCGCTCGGCCCCGAGATCGCTCGACAGCGGGAACACCATCCCCACCGCCTGCCGCAACCGGATCTCGGACGCCAGCTCCTCGGCGCGCGGCGTGGCGATCACCCACTCCCGCAACGGGCCCCACAGCCACAACGCGGGCCCGTCCGACAGATCCATCCTGATCTCGGTCCGCCCGTCCGCGGCGAACCGGCGGATCGGCGCGAGCCCGCCGCGCAGCGTGCCCGCCCGCACCACGTGCCAGGCGGCCAGCGGCACGTGCAACGACGACACCGGCAGGGTCTCGGTGACCAGCCCGGCCTCCACCGGCTCGTACCCCAGGAACGTCCGGCGCACCGACACCGAGAACCGCACCCCGCCCGCGAGCGTCTCGCTGATCACCGGCAGCGACTCCGGATACGGCACCGAGGAGGGCACGACGGGCGCCGACGGCGGCGTGCCGGGCGACGGCTCACCGACCGGGCCGGGCGCGAGCGCCTCCCACTTGGCCTTCTCCGGACGCGCGGGAGCGAACTCCGCCCCACCGGGCTCGAAGCCGTGCGGACCGGCGACCCGCAGCTTCGGGTTGATCTTCCACACCTCTGCCGCCGCCCAGCCGCCGTGACGGGCCACCCTGCGGCGGCGTCGTTCGATCTCGGCGGCGAGACCGACGGGATCGCGGGTGGGCACGAGGACGTCGTAGGCGGCCCGGATCCAGATCGCGGGACCCGGTCGCAGCACGATCCTGGTGGTGAGGCCGTTGCGCTGCTCGATCTTGTACTTCAGCTCCTTGCGAAGCTCACCCGGTTGCACGAGCAGAACCGCCGCGAGCGGCAGTCCGAACACCGCCGAGTCGACGACGGCGCCGCCCGCGAGCCGGCTGAAGTGCAGGCGGTCCTGCTCGATCACCACGGCCACGTCGGGGGACAGCGGCACGATGATCGGGGCGTCGGTCATCGGCGTAGCTCCGGTGGCAGCAAAGGGATCAGGGCGTTGAGGTAGTTCGCGGCGGGGCCGTCGTGCTCCGTGCCGGTGCGGTGCACGGTGATCCATCCGTCACGCAGTTCGAGGAACCCTGTCGACTCGCGGGGCGCGGCCGTCAGCGCGGGTGTCATCCGCCGGACGAAGGCCAGATCATCGCAGAACACCAGGAACCTGTCGTCGAACGACGGCACCCCGGTCGCCACCGCGCCGTCGTTGCGGTCGTCGAGCTGGTTGCGGCCCCGGACGGAGACCCGCAGCGGAGGGCAGGGGCCGATGGGCGTGCTGATCCAGACGAACCTCTCCATCTGCCGGCTCCCGGCGAGCGTCTCCTGGCCGACACCGCGCATCTCCCAGTAGACGGTGAACGCGCGTCCGCCGAAGGTCTGCACGGTGCGCTCCCGCCTGCCTCCGAACATCAGATGTCGAGCTCCTGATCCGTCTTCTCCGCTTCCTGATCCGCGCCGCGCTGGTCGTACGCCACGGTCTTGTAGATGCCATCCGCGTATCCGGCGGCCTTGTTCGCGATCTTTACCGGGTCGGTGTACTCCGAGCCCTTCGGGCCGCTCTGGTCGAGGCCGAGCGCCTTGTCCCCGGCCTTGTACCCGGCTTCCGACAGCGCCTTGCCGAACGAGCTCGGCTTCTTCGCGGCATTCTCGATGAAGGTCTTGCCGACCTTCGACTCCTTCAGCACGGCACCGATCCGCTTCAGCACGTCCACGATCTTCTGGATGATCGAACGCACCTTGTTCACCTCACCGCCGGCCTTGGCGGTCGCGACGCCCGCTTCGACGCCGGTCGCCCCCGCGGCGGCGACCTCCGAGCCACCGCACGTCGGGATGGCCGCCAGTTGGGCCGCGATCCAGGTGACGACGAGCCACTCGATCAGGTCGCTCAGGATCCCCTTGACGATGTCCTCGGCCACCTGCATGAACATCGAGCTGCCCTGCAGCAGCGACGCGACGTGGCCCGCGGTGGCCGCTGTGCCCTCGATGCCGTGGTGGAAGCCGCCGAGCTTCTGCGCGGCCTTGTCGCCTGCTTCGGACTTCCAGCTCTGCAGGCCATCCCTGAGCTTGTTGTCGAAGGTCTTCGCCAGCTCCTCGGTCTGCTTGGCGATGTCGTTGAACGTCCCGGCCGCCTTGCTCGTGGCCGCCGGGTCGCCGGTGACCAGGTCGACAGCCTGCTTCAGGGGCGCGACGACGTCGAGCAGCCAGCCGAGACCCTTGGAGATCAGGAAGTTCAGCGGGTCGGCGATCGCGCCGGCGAGCTTCATGCCCTCCTGCATGAAGTCGTTCATGTCGGAGATGACGCTGACGACGTCCTTGGCGATCGCCTCGCCGTCGCCCTTGCTGAGATCGTCGGACAGCTTCGCGCTGTCCTTCATGAGCGAGTAGCTGCTGCCTCCGAACGGAACTGACTTCGCGGCCTGCTTGCCGACGTTGCCGCCGGAGTACTGATCGGTGTAGCTGCCGAGGACAGCACCGGCGTTCGAGGTGGCTTTGCCGCCGGAGACCATCGGCGGCGCGGTGGCGCTGTCGAGGCCGGACTGGAGGGTCTTGGCGAACGCGTCGGTGGTCGTCTGCTCGTGTCCCGCGTAGGTCTGCGCGGTGGCGGTGAGGGCGGCGTCGATCTTGCCGAAGCCCTCGGTCATCTTGCCGAAGTGGCCGTGCAGGTCGCCGAGGAGGCCGTCGTACTGCTCGTACAGGCCGAGGAGGTGCCCGAGCGCGCCCCAGCTGATCGCCGGGACGGACGCGGTGGTGGCCGCGTCGTTCAGCTTGGTCGAAGTGCCGGAGAGGGCGCCGACCGCCTTGGCACACCGGGCCAGTTCGTCCGGGTGCACCACGAAGCCGGTCACCAGCGGTCATCCCTGCGGTAGATGCTCCCGGTGTCCTCGTCGTCGTCCACCGGCGGCCGGGAGGGCGGGTCGGCGGGCCGGCCGAAGATCTCCTGCTGGGTCTTCTGCACGCGCTCGGCGATCGGGAGGCCGGTGTGGCTCTGCACGATCTCGGCCTGCTGGCGCGCGGCGGCCGCGACGGCCTGTTGCAGCGCCGACATCACGGACTGGGAGAGCTGGGACGGGGAGAGCTTCCGCGCGTCCTCGGTGAACCGGATGTCCTTGATGGAACCGGACAGGCCCGCGACGACGGTGACGGCGCGGTCGGGGGACTGGACGGCGGCCTCGACGTCTCTCAGCTCGCCGCCCATCGCGTCGTAACCGGCGGCACGGGCCTCGGCCGCGCGGTTGGCCTGCTCGAAGAACTCGAGCTTCTGACGCATCTGTTCCAGCAACTCAGCGCTGTCAGGCATGCGCCGAACGTACCAACGCCGACTGGGCGGGGTGGCCGGGTGGGCGGCCACCCCACACCATCAGGCGACAGCGGCCCTGCCGGGGGTCTTGGCCCGGCGCGCGGCCGGGTCGACCAGCAGGCCGAACATCACGCCGATGCCGACGTAGAGCACGGCCAGCTGGGCGAGCGAGCTGAGGCGGAACTGCCACAGCACGTTCACCGGCATGTCGGCGGGGATCGTGTCCGGCGGCGCGGGGAACGCCAGCAGCACCGCCGCGACGGCCGCGACGACCGCGAGCAGCACCGCCGTGACGCGGACGGGCTGCGTCCAGGACCGGAGCCGCTCGGCGAGCCAGCTCGCCCCCCACACGATCACCAGTCCGGCGGCGACCACGCCGAGGTAGAGCGCGGTCCGGTGGTTGACCGTCTCCGGGTCGCCCACGGCGGGCGGGTTGGCCGGGTACTTGAGCCACGGCAGGAGCGCGACGGCACCGAACACCGCGGCACCGAGCGCGAAGCTGCGGCTGAACGGCGTGCGGTCGACGAACCACCGCTTGGACAGCGCGTAGGCCGTGGCGAACACGAGCCCGGCCGCGATGCCGACGATGATCACGCCGAGCATGCCGCCCACGACCTGGGCACCGCGGCTGACCAGCTCTTCCTCGCCGCCGTGCGAGTGGCCCTCACCGGCGGGCTCCCTGGCCTCCTCGACCGCGAGCGCGGCGCGGATCGGGATCTCGGTCACCAGCAGCTGCACCAGCGCGGAGGCGACGCCGGCGACGAGGCCCGCTCCGACTCCGCGCAGCGCCAGGGACTTGTACGTGGTTGTCATGTGCTCGGTCTGGAGGTCAGCTCAGTGGCACGGGACGCCGAGCGCGTGCCGGCCGTCGTGGAAGAACTCGTGCAGCAGCTGCGAGCTCGCACCGAGCGCGAGGCCGTTCTCCTGCAGGACCAGGTAGGTGACGATCAGGCCGAGCAAAGCGACGGCAAAGGCCCACTTGGGCACGCGGACGGCGGACAGATGTGCTGCGGGGCTCGTCATGACGGGCTCCTCCATACCTCGTGGAAGGTCAACTCTCCTTGCGGCGCCGCAGCCGGTCTCCTGACTCCCGGATCAACGCTGCCCCCGCGTCTTCCCAGCTCCCTCGGGGTGCCAGTGACGTGCTCGGCGGGGATCGCTTCCCGGTCACAGTGGCGAGGACCGCGCCGGATTCTCACCGGCTTCCCGTCACTGCGGCGCGTGCACCGTAATTTGATCGGGCGCTCAAGCACAACCGGCCATAAGAGTTGTTGCGTTCCTCACTTCACGAGTGGACAGTCGCCGCACTTCCCACCAGCGGCGACGCGGTAGTAAAGGCAGCAGCTCCTGCGCAGGAACCCGAGCTCGCCGGGGATGCTCAGGAATTGTCCCGCCTGTTCGAACGGCGGCGCGCTCATCAGCCGGTTGCCGCGGAGTTCCGCTTCCTCGGCCGTGAGCATGCGTGCGCGGACAACCATTTTGAGCGCGCCCGCGATGTTCGACATCGCGTTGCCCCACAACAATCCGCGCGCCACCGGCGTGACGCCCTGGATCGCCTCCACCACGGGTTCGAGCGCTTCCCGCGCGGTCGGGCCGAGCTGGGGGAGGTCGATGCGCACGCTCAGGCCGTTGGCCGGGTGGTGTTGCCACCACAGGTTTTCCGGCCGGATGTCGATCGGGAGGTCCGCGGCGGTGAGCGGGCTCAGCAACCGGGCGGTGTAGCTGAGGAAGAACAGGCTCGCCGCGACGCGCGGTTCCGCCGCGTTGTAGCGGGCCGCGATGGCGTCGATGGTGGTTTTCAGCGCGGGGCCTTCGAGAAGTGCCGTGCCGGGCAGCCACGTTTCGTCCGGGCGGCCGACGTCGAGCGCGAAGAACGGGTTGATGCCGCGCACCCGGCGCAACGCCGCGAGCACTTCGGCGAATCCGGTCGAATCCTCTGGCACGAGAATTCACCGTACCGGGTGTCCAGGCAGGACAGATCACGTCCACGGCCTGGGACAGATGTGACCGCGGTGTGGACCTGGCTTGGGGAGGTGGGAGGATGTCACCCCGTGAAGACCTTCGACTCCCTGTTCGCCGAACTGACCGAACGAGCCGCCACCAAGCCGGAGGGTTCCGGCACCGTCGCAGCGCTCGAGGCCGGCGTCCATGCGCAGGGCAAGAAGGTCCTGGAGGAGGCGGGCGAGGTCTGGATCGCCGCCGAGTACGAGTCCGACGAGAAGCTCGCCGAAGAGATCTCGCAGCTGCTGTACCGCCTCCAGGTGATCATGCTGGGCCGCGGCCTCACCCTCGAAGACGTTTACAAGTACCTCTGACGGAGACTTCCACATGCTGCGCGTAGCAGTCCCGAACAAGGGCGCGCTCGCCGAACGCGCCTCCGCCATGCTGACCGAGGCCGGCTACCGGCAGCGGCACGAGCCGCGCGACCTGACCGTGCTCGACCCGAACAACGACGTCGAGTTCTTCTTCCTGCGCCCCAAGGACATCGCGATCTACGTGGCGTCCGGTGACCTCGACCTCGGCATCACCGGCCGCGACCTCGCCGCCGACTCCGGCGCCGACGACAACGGCTCCTCGGTGCAGGAGCTCCTGGCGCTCGGCTTCGGGTCGTCGACCTTCCGCTACGCCGGGCCCAAGGGCACCGACTGGCAGATCTCCGACCTGGAGGGCAAGCGCCTCGCCACCGCGTACCCGCGGCTGGTCGGCCGCGATCTCAAAGCCCGTGGCATCACCGCCCAGGTGATCCGTCTCGACGGCGCCGTGGAGATCTCGATCCAGCTGGGCGTGGCCGACCTGATCGCCGACGTCGTGGGCTCCGGCCGCACGCTGCGCCAGCACGACCTGGTGCCGTTCGGCGAGCCGATCTGCGAGTCCGAGGCGGTGCTGGTGCACCGCGCCGGTACCGAGGTGACCCCCGCCAAGAAGCAGCTGACGGCCCGCCTGCAGGGCGTCGTGTTCGCGCAGCAGTACCTGATGCTCGACTACGACTGCCCGCGCGCGATCCTGGACAAGGCCGTCGGCCTCACGCCGGGCCTCGAGTCGCCGACGGTCGCCCCGCTGGCCGACGAGAACTGGGTGGCGGTGCGGGCGATGGTGTCGCGCAAGGAGGCGAACCAGGTCATGGACGAGCTGGCCGCGATCGGCGCCAAGGCCGTGCTGGCCTCGGACATCAGGTTCTGCCGCCTGTGATCCTGGAGCACGCCGTCCTGGACGTGGTGCCCGGCCGGGAGACCGACTTCGAGTGGGCGTTCGGCGAGGCGCGGGAGCTGATCTCCGCCTCGCCGGGCTTCCTCGGCCTCGAGCTGCTCCGCTCGTTCGAGACACCGTCGCGCTACCTGCTGCTGGTGCGCTGGGAGTCGGTCGAGGCGCACACCGTGGGCTTCCGCCAGGGCCCGTCGTACGAGCGGTGGTCGTCGCTGCTGCACCGGTTCTACTCGCCGTTCCCCGTGGTGGAGCACTATTCGAGCGCGCTGAGCACCTCGTCGTCCGTGGTCTGATCGAACCGGTCGTACCAGCGGCTGACCGCGCCGAAGTGGCGCGGCACGAGGATCGCGACCACCGGGGTGCCGAACGTGCGGAGGGAGTCCTTCGCGGCCACCGGTACCGCGAGGGTGACGCTTTCGGGTTGCTGCCTGGTGACCCACTGCAGCGCGGCCTTGGCCGTCACGCCGGTGGCCAGGCCGTCGTCGACGACGATCACGTCGCGCTCGTGGATGCGCAGGGGTGGCTTGTTCCCGCGGTAGAGGTTCATGCGCCGGGTGGCCTCTTCGCGTTCCTCGTCGCAGGTCTTCGCGAGCTGTTCCTCGGTGAGGCTGAGCGCTCTCAGGACGCTCGGGTCGTAGATCGGCTCGCTGTCGGCGGTGACCGCGCCCACCCCGTACTCCGGGTGGCCGGGAGCGCCGATCTTGCGTGCCACGACCACGTCCAGTTCGGCATCGAGTTCTCTCGCCACCTCTTTGGCAACCGGCACGCCGCCGCGGGGCAGTCCCAGCACCAGCGGGTCGTGCCACAGCCGGCCGGCGAGCCGCGCCGCCAGGGCGCGGCCCGCCTCCCGCCGGTCCGCGAACCTCTTCACAGTCCGGCTGACGTTACGCCTTCTCCGGGGCCGGAACTCAGAACATCGTGTTGTCGTTGGCGGACATCGCCGGCACGTCCTGCACCACGTCCCACTGTTCGACGATCTTCCCGTCCGGGCGCACGCGGAAGATGTCCACCACGGCCTGGCCGCGGTCCTCGGGACTGGTCCGGTAGTGGGCGTGGATCGCGACGAGGCCGCCCTCGGCGATGACGCGCTTGCGGTCCACGGTCAGCCGCGGGAACTGCTGGAAGAACGCGGTGAAGGTGTCGCGCAGGCCTGCCGTGCCACTGGGGATGGTGGGGTTGTGCTGGTGGTACTCGGGTGCCAGGTGCTCGACGGCGTTGACGTCCTTGCCGACGAGGAGCTGGTCGAAGTACGCGGTGGCGGTCGACCTGGTGCACGGCGTCAGCCGGCGGGGCCCGGCTCGTTCGTCCGCTGCGGATCACCGGCCAGTCACCCGCGCTGCGCGCCGGGCGGGCGGAGCAGCAGAAGCAGTGGCAGGACCTGCTGAGCCCGCTCCTCGCCGAACGCCTGGCCCGGTCGGCCGCCGACCGCGGTCTGAGCGCCGCCGCGCTCACCGCCGCCGGGCTCGCCTGTCTCACCGTCGCCAACGTCGCCTGGCTGGACAGCGGCGGGACCGAGTCCCTGGGCCGGCTCGTGGACGACGCCATGCGGCCCGGCGAGTTCTGAGAGCGCGGACGTTGCTGTCAGCGTTCGCGCACGAACAACGCCTGCGCCGTCGTGCCCACCGGCCCGTCGACGTCGTGCACCGTGCTGGTGGCGAGCCCGACGCCGTCCGGCCCGATGGTGGTCCGCGCGTCCAACCCGACCCACTCGCCGACGGGCTGGCGGTGCAGGTGCACGGTCAGGTCGGTGTTGATGGCGTACCACTTGCGAATGTCCACACGCGACGAGACGCCGCTGGCCGAGTCCACCACCGAGAACAGCAGTTCCAGCGGTGAAGGCGCGAAGCCCTCGACGACGGCGACGCGCGGGCGGGCCCACACCTGGGCGTCGCCGGGCGTGAAGATGCCGCCCGACACCGACAGCCACTCGACGGCGGCCAGGTAGCCGCCGGACCAGAAGTCCGGGATCTCCATCGGCACGGCCGAAGCGGGCGGTGGGAGCGTGGCGCCGGAACCGCCTGCCACGGCGGTGGTGTCGGAGCCGACGATGTGCCACGCGCGTGCGGTGAGCACCACACGGCCTTCGCAGGACAGGGCGGCCGACAGCAGCTCGACCGAGCGGCCGGGGCGTTCGACCGACGTGGACACCGTCAGGTCGGCGACCGGGACCGGGCCGAGCACCTCGAACGTCACGCGCGAGAGCGTGGGGCGCAGAGCGAGCAGTGACCGCACCAGCAGAGCGGAAGGCGGGCCGAGGTGCTGGCTGTCCGGGCCCCACGGGCCGACGGTGTGCTCGGTGGAGCGGAACGTGTCGTCGCCCAGGGGCAGGTAGAAGGCGGTCATCAGTCGCGGTCCCGGAGAGGCTCGGTGTCGTCCGGCTCCGGCCAGCCCGGGTAGGGAGGCGGGGTGCCGTCGAACGCCGGGCAGAAGGCCTTGTGGTCGCAGTAGTCGCACAGGCGGCTGGGAGACGGGCGGAAGTCGCCGGTCGGGGCCGCGCGCATGATGGCCTGCCAGATGGCTTCGAGGGTGCGTTCGAAGCGGGACAGCTCGGACTCGTCCGGGGTGTAGGCCAGCGCCTGGCGGTCGGCCAGGTACATCAGGCGCAGCTGGCGCGGGACCACGCCGCGCAGGCGCCACAGCACCAGGGCGTAGAACTTCATCTGGAACAGGGCCTTCGCCTCGCCCACCTCGCGGGGCGCGGCGCCGGTCTTGTAGTCCACGACCCGGATCTCACCCGTCGGGGCCACGTCCACCCGGTCGATGTAGCCGCGCAGCAGCACACCGGACGGGAGCTCGGACTCGACCAGCAGCTCGCGCGACTCCGGTTCGAGACGGCGCGGGTCCTCCAGGCCGAAGTAGCCGTCCAGCAGGGCGGTGGCAGACTCCAGCCACTGCGCCTCCTCGTCGCCGCCCGCGTCGGAGAACAACGACGCGAACTCCGGGCGTTCCGCCTTCACCCGCTCCCAGGCGGGCGCGATCATCGAACGCGCGCGGGACGGCACCCGTTCGGCGGCGGGAAGGGCGAAGAGGTCTTCGAGCACCGCGTGCACCACCGTGCCGCGCACCTGCGCCTTCGTCGGCTTCTCCGGCAGGCGGTCGACCGCGCGGAACCGGTAGAGCAGCGGGCACTGCTTGAAGTCCCCGGCTCGTGACGGGGACAGGGCCGGCCTGCGCAACGTGGTGCTCATGGTTCGAACCTTAGGACAGGGGTCTGACAATTCCGTGCGCGCCCGCCGGAGGTCGATGAAGGGCTCATTCATCCACCTGTGGTGGAGCAAGGAGCCCTTCATCGTTCTGCGGCAGGGCGGCGGGGAGGGTGGCGAGCCAGGCGCGGATCGCGGTGGCGGTGGTCGGCGCGTCGGTGGTGAGCACCGTGTCGTGGTCGCCGGGCACGTCGACGGCCCGGTGCGGCAGCGGCCAGCGCACGGACCAGTCGCGGTCCGGGTCGATCCGCCGCATCCGCGGGGTCGGGCCCGCGCGCAGGAGCAGGGCCGGCACCGGCGACGGCTCCGGTGGCAGGCCCTCGAACATGCGCTGGTAGCCGCCGCCGACGAGGACCGCGTTGTCCATGGCGGTGCCGTCGAAGAGCTCGCCCGGCAGGTCCTCGTGGCCCGCTATCAGCGACAGTGCCCGATCGTCCGCGCGAACGTCGAGGCGGCCGTCGGTCTCGATGAGGACCACTCCGGCCGGAGCACGGCCCCGCGCGGCGAGGTGCGCGCCCAGTGCGTGGGCGACCCTGCCGCCGAGGCAGTGCCCGACCAGGACCACCGGCCGGTTCGCCGCGGCGGTGACGACCGCGTCCGCCTGGGTGCGCAGCAGGGTGTCCAGGTCCTCGGGGATGGCCCGCGAGTCGCCGAAGCCGGGGTAGCGCAGCATCAGCAGGTCGTGTTCGCCGTCGAACTGCCCGGCGAGCGCGGCCGGCGTCGCGTCGCGCATCGTCAGGTAGCTCGCCAGGAAGAACAGCACGGGTTCGCCGTCGCCACGAGCCAGCCGCGTGGGCACGATCGGGTGACCGGTGCGGTAGGTCGGCAGCCCGTAGGACCCGAGGACCCGCAGCTTCATGGCCTCCACCGGTCCCCGGTCGCGCAGCAGCTTGTGGTACAGCGCGGCGAAGCCCAGTGGTGCCGGTTCGGCGGCGGCCCCCTCGGTGAGCTGCTCGTGGACGTGGGCGGTGAGCTGCGGCAACGACGGGTGGTCGAACACGACCGACGGGCCGAGCCGCAGGCCGGTGAACGCACGGAGGCGGTTGCCCAGCTGCAGCGCGCTGAGCGAGTCGAAGCCGAGTTCGAGAAAGCTCTTGTCGGGCAACGAGCTCGCGTCGGGGAACCCGAGCGTCAGCGCGAGCTCGCCGCGGATCAGTTCGGCGAGCGCCGCTTCCCGTTCGGCGGCGGGAACGGCCGCGAGCGCGTCCGTCCAGGTCACCGGGTGGGCTCGCGGCGCCTCGGCGGTCTCGGTGGCGTCGAGCAGAATCGGCACCAGGACCGGCTCACGGGTGCGGCTCGCGCGGTCGAACGCGGCCAGGCCCACGTCGGCCGAGAGCGGGAGCGCGCCGCCGGAGATCCCCGCGGCCATCCCGTTCTCCCACGGGCCCCACGCGAGCGACTGCGCCGGCAGTCCCCGGGCCGCGCGGTGCCGGGCCAGCGCGTCGAGGAAGCTGTTGGCGGCCGCGTAGTTCGACTGCCCCGGCCTGCCCAGCACACCGGCGGCCGAGGAGAACAGCACGAACGCCGACAGGCCGAGGTGCTCGGTGGCTTCGTGCAGGTACCAGGCAGCATCGGCTTTGGCGGCGAGCACGGCGTCCACGCGCTGTGGCGTCATCGCCGACAGCACGCCGTCGTCGAGCACGCCCGCCAGGTGGTAGACGCCGGTCAGCGCCGGGGCGCAGTCCGCCACCAGGCGATGCACCGCGGCCCGGTCGCCGACGTCGCACGCGACCGCGGTGATCTCCGCGGGCAGGTCGCTCGCCCAGCCGGGCAGTTCACCTCTCCTGCTCGCGAGGACGATGTGCTTGGCACCGTGCGCGGTCACGAGGTGCCGGGTGAGCACGGCGCCGAGAGCACCGGTGCCGCCGGTGATCAACAGCGTGCCGGAGACATCGGTCGTGGCGTCGCCGGGAGCCGGGGCGGCGCTCAACCCGGGCGCGAAGACACGTCCGCCGCGGACGGCGACGCGCGGCAGGCCGGAGACGACCGCGGGCGCGGCCGGGTCGTCGAGGTCGACCAGCGCGACGCTGCCGGGGTGTTCGGCCTGCACGCTGCTCACCAGCCCCCAGACCGCCGCGGCGGCGGGATCCGGGTCGTCGCCGGTGGCGTTGCGGGTGACCACGACCAGCAGCTCGTCCGGTTGCGACGCGAACCACTTCCGCAGATGGGACAGCGTCGAGCCGATCAACGTGCGAGCGCGCTCCGGCGGGGTGCCCGCGCAGGTGCCGGTGTCGAAGACCTGGTGGTCCGGCACCGCCGCGCCCGCGTCGACCGGCACCCACTCGACGCGGTGAAGTGCCTGTGCCGCGGCGGCTTCGGCGGTGGAACGCCCCGTGAGCCGCCGCATCACCAGTGACTCGATCACGGCGACCGGGCGGCCGTCGGAGTCGCTCAAGGAGACCTGGACCGAGTCCTCGCCGGTGCGGCTGATCCGGACCCGTGCCGCGGTCGCTTCCGGTTGGTGCAGCGTGAATCCGGTGAACGCGCAGGGCACCCGCACGGCGTCCTGGTCCGCCGGGTCCGCGAACAGCGAGGCGTGCAGCGCCGCGTCGAGCAGGCAGGGGCGCAGCGCCGGTGACCGCGCCGCACGGGGCAGTTCGACCTCGGCGAACAGCTCGTCGCCGCGCCGCCACAACGCCGCCACGCCGCGAAACGCCGGACCGTAGCGGTAGCCGCGCACCGCGAGCCTGCCGTAGCTGACCGGAACCCGTTGCGCGCCAACGGGTGGCCACGCCGTCTGCGGGCCGGGCACCGGTGGAGTGGCGGCCGAGAGCACGGCGGTGGCGTGCTGGGTCCACGCACCGGCCGAGGCGGGGCGCGACCAGACGGTGATCTCGCGTTCGCCCGTCACGACGACCTGGACCTGGACCTCGGTCGTGAGGACCAGCGGGGCGTGCACGGTCAGCTCGTCGAGCCGGACCGGCCCCGGCGGTGCGGCCTGGAAGGCCAGCTCCGCGAACACGGTCGCGGGCACCACCACGTCGTCGCCGATCCGGTGGTCCGCGAGCCACGGCTGCGCTTGCACCGACAACATGCTGGTGTGGCGGACCTCCGGCCGATCGGCAGCCGGTTGCGGCTCTCCGAGCAGAGCAGTTTTCCGAGCGGGCTCCAGCCAGAAGCGCTGCCGCTGGAACGGGTACGTCGGCAGGTCGCGCCGACGAGCACCGCTGCCGGCGTAGACCGCTGACCAGTCGACTTCCACGCCGTGCACGTGCAGTTCGGCCAACGCGTCCAGCAGCCGTTGCGCGACAGGGACGACCGCGGCGTCCGGCACGACGTCCTGCGCGAGAGCGGTCAGCGTGGAGGCCGGACCGACCTCGGCGAAGACGAGCCCACCCGCGGCTTCCACGGCGTCGCCGAAGAGCACCGTCTCGCGCGCCTGCCGGACCCAGTAGCCGGCCGTCGTGACCGCGTCCGTCTCGTGCCTGCCCGTCAACGTCGACACGACCGGGACGGACGGCCGGTGGTAGGTGACCGACTCCGCGACCTCGCGGAACAGGCCGAGGCAGGGGTCGACCATCGCCGAGTGGAAGGCGTAGCCGCCGCGCAGCCGGGTGTACCGGGCCCCGATGCGCTCGACCTCGGCCATGACCGCCTTCTCGGCTCCCGACAGGACGACCGACTCACGGCCGTTGATCGCGGCGATCGACACCCCGGCCGCGGCCGCGACCTCGTGGGCGGGCGCGCGAACGGCGACCATCACACCCGGCGGCATCGACGCCATCGCCTGCCCCCGTGCCGCCACCAGCCGGACGGCGTCGGCGCGGGAGAACACCCCGGCGACGTGCGCGGCGGCCAGTTCGCCGATCGAGTGGCCCAGCACGAGACCGGGGCGCACGCCGAACGAGTCGAGCAGCGCGCACATCGCCACCTCGTAGGCGAAGAGCGCGGCCTGCGCGTGGTCCGTGCGGTCGAGCGGCTCACCGGACTCGATCACCGAAAGCAGCGGCGCGCCGAACTCCGCGCACAGCCCGAGGAACGCCTCCCCGAACACCGGGAACGCCTGCGAGAGCGCAAGACCCATCCGGGCCCGTTGCGCGCCCTGGCCGGTGAACAGGAACACCGGGCGCACGCCTCGCCGCGTGCTCGCCTCGACCACGGCGGGGTTCTCGACGCCGTCGGCGAGGTCGCGCAGGCCCGCCAGCATCGTCGTGCGGTCCGCGCTGAGCACGGCGGCACGGTGGCTGAGCGTCGCTCTGGTCGTGGCGAGTGAAAACGCACTGTCCACAGTGGAATAACCGGTGAGTGCGGTGTGGAGGGCCTCCGCGTGGGCCCGCAGACCCGCTTCGCCGTCACCGGAAACCAGCCACGGCGCGGATGTGAGCGTGGGTTCGGTGTCGGGCGCGGATACCGGCGGCGGCTCCTCGATGATCACGTGGGCGTTGGTTCCGCTGATGCCGAACGACGAAACTGCCGCGCGCCTGGGGCGTTCGCCGCGCGGCCACGGGGTGTGCCGGTCTACGAGCCGGATCCCGCCCGCCTGCCAGTCCACCCGGGACGTCGGCTCTTCCGCGTGCAGCGACCTGGGGACGACGTCGTCGCGCATCGCCCACATCACCTTGATCAGCCCGGCGATGCCCGCCGCCGCCTGCGTGTGCCCGATGTTCGACTTCACCGACCCGAGCAGCAACGGGCGGCCGCTCCTGCGACCGTAGGCCGCCTGCAACGCGGCCACCTCGACCGGATCGCCGAGTTTCGTCGCGGTGCCATGACCTTCGACCAGGTCCACGTCGGACGCGGCCAGTCCCGCGTCGGCCAGAGCGCGCCGGATCACCTCCTGCTGGGCGGCGGGGCTGGGCGCGGTCAGCCCGTTCGACGCCCCGTCGGAGTTGACCGCCGAGCCGCGCAGGACCGCGAGCACCGGATGGCCGCGGCGGCGGGCGTCGGCCAGCCGTTCGACCAGGACCAGGCCCACGCCTTCGGCCCACCCGGTGCCGTCCGCGCCCTCGGCGTAGGACCGGCAGCGGCCGTCCGGTGACAACGCCCGCTGCTGGCTGAAGGCGACGAACGACAGCGGCGACGTCATCACCGTCACGCCACCGGCCAGCGCCAGCGAGCACTCACCCGCGCGCAGGGCCTGGGCGGCGAGGTGCAGTGCGACCAGCGACGACGAGCACGCCGTGTCGATCGTGACCGACGGGCCGGTCAGCCCGAGGGTGTAGGAGACGCGGCCGGACGTGACGCTGCTCGCGGAGCCGAGCACGAGCTGGGCGCTCAGGTCGGCGTGGTCGGCCTTGTGCTCGTCGGCGTAGTCGGAGTGCATGTGGCCGACGAAGACGCCGGTGTCGCTGCCCCGCAACGACGACGGCGCGATGCCCGCGCGTTCGACGGTCTCCCACGCGACCTCCAGCAGCAGGCGTTGCTGCGGGTCCATCGTGGCCGCCTCGCGCGGCGAGATGCCGAAGAAGCCGGGGTCGAAGTCCGCCGCGTCGTACAGGAACCCGCCGCGCCGGACGTAGGTCGTGCCCGCCCGGCTCGCATCGGGGTCGTACAACGAGTCGACGTCCCATCCTCGGTCACCCGGGAACTCACCGCTCGCGTCCACACCGTCGAGCACCAGCCGCCAGAGGTCCTCCCCAGACCGGACCCCACCGGGAAACCTGCACCCCACCGCGACGATCGCCACGTCCTCGGCGGACCCGCCGGAGCGCACGGGTCGCGCCGCATGCGTTTCCCCTCGCAGCAGGGCGTCCAGGTGCGCCGCGACCGCCGCGGGGGTGGGGTGGTCCCAGACCAGGGTGGCCGGCAGCGGGAGCCCGGTGCGGTCGCGCAGCCGTTGCCACAGGGTGGTGGCCTGCAGGGAGGTCAGGCCGGAGCCGCTGAACGCCAGCCGCGGATCGGGCACCACGCCGAGGACCGCCTGGACCTCGTCGAGCACCAGCCGGGTCAGCGCGTCGAGCGTCAGGCCGGTCGCGTCCCCGGCGGGCGGGGCCAGTTCCGCGCGCAGCACGGTGCGCCGTGGCTTGCCGGACGGGGTGCGCGGGACGGCGGGGACGAACCGGATCTCCTCCGGCACCTTGTAGGCCGACAGCTCGGCCGCGCAGGCCGCGAGCAGCACAGCGGCGTCGGCCGCGTCGCCGGACGGGACGACGAACGCCACCGGGGTCTCGCCCAGCAGAGGGTGCTCGCGCGCGACGACCACCGCGTCCGCCACGCCCGGCTGCCGGGTCAGCACGGCCTCGACCTCGGCCGGGTCGATGTTGTGCCCGCCCCGGATGATCAGGTCGTCCACCCGGCCCGCGACGACGACGTGGCCGTGCTCGTCCACGCGGCCGAGATCGCCGGTGCGGTACCAGCCGGAGACCAGCGCGCGGTCCGTCGCCTCGGGCCTGCCGTGGTAACCCGTCATCAGCCCCGGACCGCTCACCCGGATCTCACCCGACTCGACCCGGACGCTCATCCCGGTGACGGGCGGACCGCTCGTCCCGCGCACCCGCGTGCCTGCGCGTTCGACGGCGATCATGCCGCAGGTCTCGGTGCTGCCGTAGCAGTCGAGCAGCGCGACCCCGAGCGCGGTCTCCACGTCAAGGCGCAGCTTCCCGTCGCACGGCGCGCCCGCGGTGAGGCACGTCCGCAACGACGGAAGGCGGGTGAGCCCGGCCGCCAGCAGCTGCCGGTAGGTGGTCGGCACGCCCGCGATGAACGTCGGCGCGTACTCCTGCGCCAGCCGTGTCACCGAGACCGGGTCCTTGCTCGCGCAGATGCGGGCACCGGCTCCCGCGACGAGCACTCCGAGCACGCACAACGAATGCGCGAAGCTGTGCGACATCGGCAACGGCCACAGCAACCGGTCTTCCGCGGTCAGCCCGAGCAACGGCCCGTAGACCTCGACCGGCGACCACAGTGCCGCGCGCTGCGAGGAGACCACGGCCTTCGGCGAACCGGTGGTGCCGGACGTGTAGATCAGCCACGCGGGTTCGTCCGGTCCGAGATCGTCACGCGGCCGCCCCTGCCCGCTCGCCAGCCGTTCGAACTCCTCGCCGGTGACGAGCAGCCGCGGCGCACCGCCCACCCTCGCCACCTGCGGCAGGTGCCGGTCGTCGGTGATCAGCAGAGCGGGCTCGCTGTCGGCGAGCAGGTGGCCGAGCTCCGCGTCCGTGCACTGTGGACTGAACAGGACGCCGGCCGCCGCGGCCCGCGCGACCGCGAGCACGCTCTCCACGAGCTCCACGCCGTCGTCGAGCAGGAACGCCACCCGCGCGCCGCGGTCGACCCCGAGACCCGCCGCCAGCGCGGCCGTCCGATCGGTGAGAGCGCTCCACGTGACCGTGCGGGCGTCGTCCGAGAACGCCGCCTTCGCGCCGTGCAGCTTGGCGTTGCGGGAAAGCAGACGCGCGATGTCGGGACCGGTGGCATCGAGGGGCACCAACCCATCCCTACCCGGATTCGGACCGGGTCGCCACCGGCCGGCCCGTAGATTGGTGATCAGGATTGCGCGGTGGGAAGGGGAGCGGATGACGCGGGCCGGGGATGCGTACGACGTGGTGGTGGCCGGCGGCGGTCCCGCCGGCTCGACAGCGGCCACCCTGGTCGCGATGCGCGGCCATCGCGTGCTGCTGCTGGAACAGTCGGCGTTTCCGCGGTACCAGATCGGCGAGTCGCTGCTGCCGTCCACCGTCCACGGGATCTGCCGCCTGCTCGGCGTCGCGGACGAGGTCGCGGACGCGGGCTTCACCCTGAAGCGGGGCGGGACGTTCCGCTGGGGCGCCAACCCGCAGCCGTGGCAGTTCAGCTTCGCCATGTCACCCCGTGTGCCGGAACCGATGTCGACCGCCTTCCAGGTGGAACGGCGGCGGTTCGACGAGATCCTGCTGCGCAACGCCGCCCGCAACGGTGTGGAGGTGCGCGAAGGCTGCCAGGTGCGCGAGGTCGTCGAGAGCGGCGGGCGGGTCCGCGGCGTGCGCTACCGGGACGCCTCCGGGCAGGACCGGGCCGTGTCCGCCCAGTACGTGGTGGACGCGTCCGGCAACACCAGCCGCATCCACCGCAGCACCGGCGAACGCGTGCATTCCGACTTCTTCCGCAACCTCGCCGTCTTCGGGTACTTCGCCGGTGGCGCGCGGCTGCCGGAACCGAACGCGGGCAACATCTTCTGCGCGGCGTTCGAGGCGGGCTGGTTCTGGTACATCCCGTTGCGCGACGACCTGACCAGCGTCGGCGCGGTCGTCTCGCCGGAGCACCGGGCGCTCGTCCAGGGCGACCCGGAAGCGGCCTGGCTCGACCTGATCGCGGCCTGTCCCGAGGTGGCGGAGAAGCTCGACGGCGTACCGCTCGCGACGGAGCCGCCGTACGACCAGGTCCGGGTGCGCAAGGACTACTCCTACTGGAAGAAGGCGTTCCACCGGCCGGGTGTGGTGCTGGTCGGGGACGCCGCGTGCTTCGTCGACCCGGTGCTCTCGTCCGGCGTGCACCTGGCGACCTACGGCGCGCTGCTCGCCGCGCGGTCGATCAACGCCTGCCTCGGCGGCGAGGTGGGCGAACAGCGCGGCTTCCAGGAGTTCGAGCGCCGCTACCGCAGCGAGTACGCCCTGTTCTACCGCTTCCTGATCTCCTTCTACGAGATGCACAGCGACGAGAGCTCGTACTTCTGGACCGCGAAGAAGCTGACGAACGTGGACGCGAGCGAGACCGCCGCGTTCGCCGAACTGGTCGGCGGACTGGCCTCCCGTGACCACGGGGTGGTGACCGCCGCCGCGGACCTCGAACGAGCGGTCGGCGCACTCGCCACCGCCGACGACCGGCACAACCCGCTGTTCGACGCGCAGGTGATCGGCGACACGTTCCGCGAGGGCAAGAACCTCCAGGAGGAGGCGTTGTTCGGCACGGTGCCGCAGGCGGGTGAGGGCGAGCTCGCGGTGGCCAAGGACGGGCTGGGGTGGACAGCGGGCTGACCTGCGTGCTCGGCGGTACACCGCGAGATCACACCGGCGGCCTTACAGTGCACCCGTGGCCGCGCGGATCAACGAGCGAGAGGGCGGCCTGCTGCTGTTCCGGGTGGCGGGCATCCCGGTGCTGCTCGCGCCGTCGTGGTGGATCGGGTCCGCGATCGTGGTGGCCTTCTACGCGCCGCTCGTCGACGACCTCGCACCCGGCACACCACCGGGCATCGGCCTGGTGCTGGCCGCGCTCTTCGCGGTGTTCCTGGGGCTGAGCGTGCTCGCGCACGAGCTGGGCCACTGCGTCGCGGCGCTGCGGCTCGGCCTGCCGGTCAGAAGGCTGCGCCTGTACCTGCTGGGCGGCCTGTCGGAGATCATGCGCACGCCCGGCAAACCCAGCCACGAAGGCGTCGTCGCGGGCGCGGGACCGATCGTGTCCGTGGCGCTCGCGGTGATCTTCGGCATCGGCGGGTTCGCGATGGAGCCCGGTGGCGTGCTGTGGCTTCTGGTCGTGCAGATCGCCGGCGCGAACCTCGTCGTCGCGATCTTCAACCTCCTGCCGGGGCTTCCGCTCGACGGCGGCCGGATCGTCAGAGCCGGTGTGTGGGCCGCCACCGGGCAACGCGCGACGGGCACGCGTGTCGCCGTGGTCGGTGGTTTCGCCGTGGCCATCGCACTGATGGTGTGGGCGCTCTACGGCGTCGCAGACGGCGCGGAGGACCGTTGGCTGCGCTTCGGCGTGTGCGCGCTCACGGCGTGGGTCGTCGTCGCCGGAGCGAGGAGCGAGCTGGCCAGCGAACGGCGCCGCACGTGGCCCGCCGGAGTCACCCTCGACGACCTCATCCGCCCGGTGCTGCAGCTGCCCGCGGAAAGCCCCGTGGCGGACGCGCTGAGCACCTCGGCCGGTCGCGGCGTCGTGCTGGTCAGGGCAGATGGCGTCGCCGCCGGGCTGCTCGACACCGAGGCCGCCCGCAAGCTCGCCGCCGCGAGCCCCTTCGCGCCCGCCGAACAGGCCGCGGAACCGATCCTGCCGGAGACCGTGCTGCTCGCCGACGAACCGGGCGAGGAGATCGTCGAACGCGTCCGCGGCACCGCCGCGTGGCAGTTCCTCGTCGTGGACCTGGAGGGCCGTCCGGCCGGGGTGCTGCGCAGGGAGGACCTGCGTGCGGCCATTGAGAAGGGCGTTTGACACCATTGCGCGGTGATTAGCGCAAGTGGACCGTTCCAGCCGGGTGACCGGGTTCAGCTGACCGACCCCAAGGGGCGGCACTACACGGTCGTTCTCGAGCCCGGCAAGGAGTACCACACCCACCGCGGCGCCATCCCGCACGACTCGCTCATCGGGCAGCCGGAGGGGTCGGTCGTGGCCTCCGTGGGCGGCACGAACTTCCTGGCGCTGCGCCCGCTGCTGCCGGACTACGTGCTCTCGATGCCGCGCGGCGCGCAGGTGATCTACCCGAAGGACGCCGCGCAGATCGTCATGTACGGCGACATCTTCCCCGGCGCGCGCGTTCTGGAGGCAGGGGCGGGCTCCGGTGCGTTGTCGTGCTCGCTGCTGCGTGCGGTGGGGGAGAAGGGCAGCGTCCAGTCCTACGAGGTCCGCGACGACCACGCGGTCCACGCGATCCGCAACGTGGAGACGTTCTTCGGCGAGCGCCCCGGCAACTGGTCGATCACCGTCGACGACGTGAAGAACCACGAGGGCGAGGTCGACCGGGTCATCCTCGACATGCTCTCGCCGTGGGAGGTCCTGCCCACGATCGCGAAGAACCTCATCCCCGGCGGCGTCCTGGTCGTGTACGTCGCCACCACCACGCAGCTGTCGACGGTCACGGAGGCGCTGCGGGAGATGACGTGCTGGACCGAGCCCCACGCGTGGGAGACGCTCGTCCGCCCGTGGCACGTCGTGGGCCTCGCCGTGCGTCCCGAGCACCGGATGATCGCGCACACGGCGTTCCTGCTGACCACGCGCAAGCTCGCGGACGGCGTCACCGCGCCGAAGCCGCAGCGCCGTCCCAGCAAGGGCTGAGACATGCGGAAGGGGGCCTCGCGCGAGGCCCCCTTCACCGCGGGTGCGGTCAGTTCGAGTCGATCTTCTCGATGCCGCAGACCTTCCAGTCGCTGCCCTCCTTGGACAGCTTGTAGATGATGCTGCCCGAGGTGGTCTGACCCGGCTTGGACGGGTCGGCGAGCCCGCTGATCTTCTGCGTGAACGTGCCGCTGCTGCCCGACGTCTTGACGTCCGTCACGGTGGCCTGCACGTTCGGGTTCGGTGCGGCGGACTGCTGCTTCAGCTTGGGGTACTCCGCGGAGCACACGAGGGCCTTGACGTCCTCCGGTTTGCTGCTGCCCGCGCGAACGCCCTTGACGACGATCTTGGTGAACTCCTCGGCGACGTCCTTCGCGTCCGAGTCACCGCCGCTCGACGAGCCCTTCGACGGCGTGGTCGGCTTGGTGCTGCCGTCGGTCGGCGGGGAGTTCGTGTCCGACGACGCCGTGCTGGTGTCGCTGGAGTCCTTGCCGGAGAGCAGGACGGCCGCGGTGATGCCGCCACCGACGAGCACCAGCACACCGATGATGACACCGATGATCATGCCGGTGCTGCTCTTCTTGGGCGGCGGGCCGCCGAAGCCGCCGTAACCGGGCTGCTGGCCGTAGCCCTGCTGCGGGAAACCCCCGCTCTGCGGGCCCTGCTGCCCGAACGGGTCCTGCTGCGGCGGGCCGTAGGGACCGGGCTGTTGCCCGTAACCGGGCTGGGGCGGCTGGCCGTAGCCGGGCTGGGGCGGCTGGCCGTATCCGGGCGGAGGCTGCTGGCCGTATCCCGGCTGCTGCGGCGGCTGCTGCCCGTACGGCCCACCGGGCTGCGGCTGCTGCCCGTACGGTCCGGGCTGCTGCGGCGGGTAGGTCATCGAAACTCCCCCGATGCGGATGAGGTGATCTTTTCGGTGGACATTGTGGTACTTCGTGGAGTAACTCGCGGCCGAATGGGAGCTATCGACACGCACGAGTGGTCATGCACACGATGTGCAGTTGCCAGGTGGGCGCGCGAACGCCGCGTCTGATAACGATTGCGGCAACTCCACCGGGAATCGAGCGCGATGCACTGCGCTGTCGGGGCGGTGCGCCGGTTGCGCCGGCAGAACCACCCGGTTGGCCGCACGCCCTCCGGTCGGACCGGAGTCCCGCTGGAGCGGGTCCTCCGACGAGCGCGGACGGGGTGTGTTGCGGTGCGTGACCACCGATCGGAGCAGTCAGTGGTCCACCTGGTGGGACGACGGCGGGTTGCCGCCCGTCTTCCGGTCGCGAGCCGCACCAGACGTGTTCGCGGTCGTCCGAGGGTGGTCGCGGAGCGTGGGGACCGGGCGTCCGCCCTGGTGCTCCCATGACCCTCTCCTCGGACTTCTCGCAGGTCGATCGGCGTGTCGCTGGACGAAACGCCGATCGCGGTTTCTGGGACGCACCGTAGCGGGTAGGCGGTTCCCCCGGACACCGAGATGGAGCAGTTGAGCTCTGTCGGAGGCAGGACCGTTGCGTCACACGAGCGAAGATGATGTTGTGAGTACCCCATTTTGTCGGTGATCGCCGGTACCGTAATCGGTACGAACACGGGAGGAGGGTGCCGACATGCAGCACGGTCATCCCGGCAGCCAGCCCGACGAGGGTGGCGAGCTGAACCAGGGCAACAATTCTGCTGAGCTGACAGCGCAGATCAGGTTCCTCGAGGACGAGATCGCCTCGTTGCGCCGCAAGCTGACCGAGTCCCCGCGCCATGTCCGGTTGCTCGAGCAGCGACTGGCCGAGGCGACGGAGCGGGTCAGCCAACTGACCGAGCGAAACACGAAGCTCATAGACACCCTCCGCGAAGCACGAAGCCAGCTGCTCGCGCTGCGTGAGGAGGTCGACCGGCTGGCGCAGCCCCCCAGCGGGTACGGCGTCTTCATGGCGCGTTTCGACGACGGGACGGTGGACGTCTTCACCTCCGGCCGCAGGATGCGGGTCGCCGTGTCCCCCGCGGTCGAGCCGGAGAAGCTGTCCTTCGGCCAGTCGGTCCGCCTCAACGAGGCGCTGACCGTCGTCGAGGCCGGCGGGTTCGAGCGGTCGGGTGAGGTCTGCGCACTGCGGGAGATCCTCTCCGAGGACGGAGAGGACCAGATCGCCCGCGCGCTGGTCGTCGGCCACGCGGACGAGGAGAGGGTGGTCTGGCTCGCCCAGCCGCTGCTCGACTCGCCGCTCAAGCCCGGCGACTCGCTGCTGGTCGACTCGAAGGCGGGCTTCGCCTACGAGCGGGTCCCCAAGGCCGAGGTCGAGGACCTCGTGCTCGAGGAGGTCCCGGACATCGACTACAGCGACATCGGCGGCCTGTCCCGGCAGATCGAGCAGATCCGCGACGCCGTGGAGCTGCCCTTCCTGCACGCGGACCTCTTCCGCGAGTACGAGCTGCGCCCGCCCAAGGGCGTGCTGCTCTACGGCCCTCCCGGCTGCGGCAAGACGCTCATCGCCAAGGCGGTGGCGAACTCCCTGGCCAAGAAGGTGCGGGAGATCCGCGGCGAGACCGACAAGCAGGCCAAGTCGTACTTCCTCAACATCAAGGGCCCCGAACTGCTCAACAAGTTCGTCGGCGAGACCGAGCGGCACATCCGCCTGATCTTCCAGCGAGCTCGTGAGAAGGCGTCCGAGGGCACCCCGGTGATCGTGTTCTTCGACGAGATGGACTCGATCTTCCGCACCCGCGGATCCGGTGTGTCGTCCGACGTCGAGACGACGATCGTGCCCCAGCTGCTCTCGGAGATCGACGGTGTCGAGGGCCTGGAGAACGTCATCGTCATCGGCGCCTCCAACCGCGAGGACATGATCGACCCGGCGATCCTCCGCCCCGGCCGCCTCGACGTGAAGATCAAGATCGAGCGACCGGACGCCGAGGGCGCGAAGGACATCTTCAACAAGTACCTGACGCCCAACCTCCCGCTGCACGCCGACGACCTCGCCGAGTTCGGCGGGGACCCGAAGGCCTGCATCGAGGGCATGGTGCAGCACACCGTGGAGCGCATGTACGAGGAGTCCGAGGAGAACCGCTTCCTGGAGGTCACCTACGCCAACGGTGACAAGGAGGTCCTGTACTTCCGGGACTTCAACTCCGGCGCGATGATCCAGAACATCGTCGACAGGGCCAAGAAGGCGGCGATCAAGTCGCTGCTCGACACCAAGCAGCCCGGCCTCTCGGTCCGGCACCTGCAGGCGGCCATCATCGACGAGTTCGCCGAGAACGAGGACCTGCCGAACACGACGAACCCCGACGACTGGGCACGCATCTCGGGCAAGAAGGGCGAGCGGATCGTCTACATCCGCACGCTCGTCACCGGGAAGAACCAGGAGGCGGGCCGCGCGATCGACACGGCCACGAACACCGGCACGTACCTGTAGCACCGCTCGATGAAGGGCGCCTTGCTCCACCTCAGGTGGATGAAGGCGCCCTTCATCCACGTCGGGCGCGTGCGGGGCTCGGGGCAGGCCTCCCGGACAGCGGTGACATCCCCGGAGAGCACCGCGAGCGGCTAGCCGACCAGCCCCGACTCGTACGCCGCGATGACCAGCTGGGCGCGGTCGCGGGCGTGCAGCTTCGCCAGCAGGTTCCCGATGTGCGTCTTCACCGTGCCGGTGCTCACGTGCAGCGCCGCCATGATCTCCGCGTTGGACAGCCCCCGCGCGATCAGCGCCAGCACCTCCTTCTCCCGTTCGGTCAGCACCTCCAGGCCCTTCACCGAGGGCGGTGAGGGTTGCCGCACGAACTCCGCGATCAGCCGTCGCGTGACCGACGGCGACAGCAGCGACTCCCCGGCCGCCACCACGCGGATCGCGGCCAGCAGCTGCGCCGGTGGCGTGTCCTTCAGCAGGAAACCCGAGGCACCGGCCCGCAGCGCGCCGAACACGTACTCGTCCAGGTCGAACGTCGTCAGCACCAGCACCCGCGGCCCGTTCAGGAGCCGGGTGGCCTCGATGCCGTCCATCTCCGGCATGCGGATGTCCATCAGCACCACGTCCGGCCGGAGCTCAGCCGCCAGCGCGACGGCCTCGGCGCCGGTACCGGCCTCGCCCACCGCGGTCAGGTCGGGCTCGTGGTCGACCAGCAGGCGGAAGCTGGCGCGCAGCAACGCCTGGTCGTCGGCGATCAGCACGCGCGTCATCGGACCGGCAGCTCCGCCACGACCCGGAAACCGCCGCCTTCACCGGGACCCGCGCTGAACGTGCCGCCGTACACGGCGACGCGTTCCCGCATGCCGATCAACCCGTGCCCCATCCCGAGCTCCTTCACCCCAGGACCGTCGTCGGTCACCTCGATGCGCACCGACTCCCCGGTCACTTCGACCACCGCGGTGCACGACGCGGGCGCCGCGTGCTTCACCACGTTCGTCAGAGCCTCCTGCACGATCCGGTACGCCGACAGCCCGATCCCTTCCGGCACCGCGGCGTCACCCCGCACGTCCAGCGACACCCGGACACCCGCCGGCGACGCGCGGTCCGCGAGCTGCGCCAGGCCCGCGAGACCGGGGGAGGGCACCAGGTCCGCGCCGGAGCGGAGGACGCCGAGCAGGCCGCGCATCTCGGTCAGGGCGGCACGGCTCGTCTCGGAGATCACCTCCAGCGCCTCGTAGGCGTGCTCGGGCGACCGCACGTGTGCGGCGTTGCCGGCCTGGACGGCGATGAGGGACAGGTTGTGCGCCACCACGTCGTGCAGCTCGCGGGCGATGCGCAGGCGTTCGCCGGCGAGCGCCTGTTCGGCCCGCTGTTCGCTTTCCCGCGTCAGGAACGACCGCCGCAGCCGGGTGGTGTGGCCGATGACCCAGACGGCGCCGAGGGCGGCCACGGTGGCCAGGACGTTCGGTGGTTCACCACCGCCGACGCCGGCGACCGCGACCACGGCGACGACGAGCCCGGCGAGTGACCACGTCCTGTTGCGGTCGACGGCCAGGGTGTAGAGCGTGAAACCGACCGCTGCGGCCGGAGCGCCGAGCGCCGGCACGGGCAGCACCTGGCCGATCACCACCGCCACCGTGGCGGCCGTGGTGATCGCGAAGGCCACCACCGGCCACGGACGGCGGACCGCGACGGGCAACGCGACGAGGGCGGCGGACGGCAGAACGAGCCACCACGGTTTGTCCCGGTGCTCGGTCATCGCGTAGGCCACGAGCACCGCGATCACCGCCGCGGCGGCCGCGTCGACCAGGTAGAGGTGCAGTCTCGCGATCACGGTCACGACCGTAACGAGCCGTGGACCCGGACGGCTCGGACCGCAGTCCGATTCTTCGTTTCGGACCCCGGGCCGATCCGCCCGGCCCCGGCGCGCCCGACGCTGTTGCCCATGATCGAGGTGCGGAACCTGACGAAGAGATACGGCGGCACGACGGCGGTCGACGACCTGTCGTTCACCGTCCGGCCAGGACTGGTGACGGGCTTCCTCGGCCCGAACGGCGCCGGCAAGTCCACGACGATGCGCGTGATCGTCGGCCTGGACCGGCCCACCGGCGGCGACGCGCTCGTCGCCGGACAGCGGTACGCGGACCTGGACCAGCCGCTGCGGCACGTCGGCGTCCTGCTCGACCCGTCCGCCGTGCACCACGGCCGCCGGGCGCTGGACCACCTGCGCTGGCTCGCGACCAGCAACGGGATCGGTCAGCAGCGGGCGGTGCAGCTGCTGGAGCAGGTCGGCCTGGGCGGCGTGCGGCACAAGCGGATCCGGGCGTTGTCGCTCGGCATGAAGCAACGGCTCGGCGTCGCGGCGGCCCTGCTCGGCGACCCGGAGGTGCTGATCTTCGACGAGCCGGTCAACGGCCTCGACCCCGAGGGCGTGCGGTGGATCCGCGACCTCATGCGCGGTCTCGCGGAGGAGGGGCGCACGGTCCTCGTCTCCAGCCATCTGATGAGCGAGATGGCGCTGACCGCGGACCACGTCGTGATCGTCGCAAGAGGACGGTTGGTCGAGGAGACGTCCATCGAAGCCCTGACGCGCAACGGATCCCTTGAGGACGCCTACCTCGACCTCACCAGCGGGAGGGGACTGTGAGGAACGCGCTCGCCGCGGAGTGGCTGAAGCTCCGGACCGTCCGGGCGCCGTACGGGCTGCTGCTGGCGATCGGCCTGACGATCGCGTTCGGCGCGACGATCTCCTGGCTGATGGTCCAGGACTACGACACGTCGCCGGCCGCGGAACAGGCCAGGTTCGCCTCCGCCGACGCCAGTGTGGTGGTCACGCCGGTCGTGCAGTTCTGCGTCGCCGCCCTTGGCGCGCTCGTCGCGACGTCCGACCCGGGGCTCACCGCACTGACCACCGTGCCGAACCGGAAACGCTTGCTGGCGGCCAAAAGCACGCTCGTCGCCACCACAGCCGTGGTGGTCGGTGCCGCCGCGCTCGCGCTGAGCCTCGGCACCAGCAGGCTGATCGCGGGGGACCGGCCGCCGCCGATCGCCCCGCAGGACTGGCCGGACGCGCTGCCGTGGGCCGGGGCGGCGGTGCTGTCGATCCTGGTGACCGGTCTGGTCGGCCTCGGCTTGGGGCTCGCGGTGAGGTCTACGGCGGTGACGATCGTCGTCGTGGGCGTCCTGCTGTGGGGCCTGCCCGCGGTCACCCCGATGCTGCCGGAACCGTGGAGCACCGACGTCTCGGCGGTGATGGTGCCGTACCTCGTGTGGCAGGTCGCGGGGACGATCACCGATCCACCGCTGGGTCCGGTGGCCGCCGCGGGATGCCTGATCCTTCACGTGCTGGTGACGCTGGGGGCCGGAGCGGTCACTCTGCTGCGACGGGACGCTTGACGACGTTTACGGTTGTCGGCATGGCACAGCTCGCTCTCGGTCTCGCCTCGCTCGGTCGTCCCGCCTACATCAACCTGGGGCGGGAGGACGCGCTGCCGGCCGTGCGCGACGTCGAGTCCATGCGCGCGCAGTGTCATCGCGTTCTCGACACGGCCTACGAGCTGGGCATCCGCTGGGTCGACGCGGCCAGGTCGTACGGGCTGTCGGAGGACTTCCTGTCGTCGTGGCTGCCCGGCCACGACGACGTGACGGTCTCCAGCAAGTGGGGCTACGCCTACACGGCGGACTGGCGGCCCGACGCCGAGGTGCACGAGGTCAAGGAGCACTCGCTCGCCCGGTTCACCCAGCAGTGGCGGGAAACCAGCGCGCTGCTCCCGCGAGTCGATCTCTACCAGGTGCACTCGCTGACCGCCGACAGCCCGTTGTTCGGCGACCGGGCGTTGCAGGAGGCGATGGTCGCGATCGGCGTGCCGCTGGGCTTCTCGACGTCCGGCCCGCGGCAGGCCGACGCGATCCGCAAGGCGCTCGACCTCGGCGTCTTCCGATCCGTCCAGTCCACTTGGAACGTTCTGGAGACCTCGGCGGGCGAGGCCCTGCGCGAGGCGCACGACGCCGGGTTGCGGGTGATCATCAAGGAGGGCGTCGCGAACGGGCGGCTCGTCGTGCAGCCGCCGCAAGCGGTTGCGGCACAGGCGGAAGCGCTGGGCGTCGGGCCGGACGCCGTCGCGCTGGCGGCGATCGCCCGGCAGCCGTGGGCAGACGTCGTGCTCTCGGGCGCGGCGAGCCCGGAGCAGCTGCGGTCCAATGTGGACGCACTGCGGATCGAGGTGGACCTGCCGGACCTGGCCGAGCCCGCCGAGCGGTACTGGCGGACGCGCGCCGGGCTCGGCTGGACCTAGTTCGTCCGGTTTCTGACAGATGTCACGGCCAGGTCGTGCGAAACATCGCTACCCGCGAAAACGCCGCGCGATCAGCATTGTCGGCATGACGAATCGAACTGTGACCGACCCCGACGCCCGCGAGAAGCTGCACATCGCCAAGACGCTGCTGGGCGGCTACGCGGCCGTGGCCGTCCTGACGCTGCTGGCGATCGTGGTGTTCAGCGGCAACCCCGGCCTCGTCACCGACGCGGTGTGGGTCCGCGGCTCGATCCTCGCGGTCGCGTCGCTGGTCACCTTCGCGCTCGGGGTCTCCATGGCGAACGGCTCGCGCGGCAACTACCGGCGGGTGAAGGTCGTCGCGCTGGCCCAGGTGGTGGCGATCGTGGTGATCGAGTCGATCCCCGGCTCCTTCCCGGTCTGGTTCAAGATCGCGAACGGCGTGTGCGGGGCGCTGCTGGTCATCGTCGTCCTGCTGACCTTCGCCCGCAGCGTGCGCGCCACCTTCGCGGCCTAATACGGTTCTCGCCGTGGACGAACTGCGCGGCGTGGACGAGCGGCGCCGGCTGCTGCTCTCCCTCGGCATGCTCTGCTACCCGTTCCTGGCGGCCGCGGGCGTCAACCAGTACGCGCACGGCGCCGGCCTCGTCGCCGGCTACCTGCTGCTGGTGGCCGTCTCCGCCTGCTACCTGGCGCTCGTGATCGTCTCGATGCGGTCGGCGTGGCGGGCCTACTGGTGGCTCGTGGCGGCGATGACGGTGCTGGCCGTGCTGCTCGCGCCGCTGGCCCACGAGGGCGTGCTGATCCTCCTCGCGGTGATCGTGCCGTCGGCGGCGGCGCGGGTCGGCGTCCGGACGGCGGTGGCCCTCGTGGTGCTGGGTGCCGCGACGTGCGTGGTCGTGCCGATGGTGGTGCCCGGCTGGAACACCGGTGGCAGCTGGTACTTCGCGGTGGCCGTGGTGTTCACCGCGCTGCTGGTGCTCGCGTTCAGCCGCACCGCCACCGCCAACCAGCAGCTGCGCGAGGCCAGGGCGGAGGTGGCGCGCCTCGCGTCGGAGGCCGAGCGCAACCGGATCGCCCGCGACCTGCACGACCTGCTCGGCCACTCGCTCACCGCGATCACCGTGAAGAGCGCGCTGGCCAGAAGGCTGGACCCGGACGCGGCGCGGGCCGAGATGGAGTCGGTGGAGCAGCTGGCCCGGCAGGCGCTGTCCGACGTGCGGGCCGCGGTGTCCGGGTACCAGGACGTCACGCTCGCCGGTGAGCTCGCCAAGGGCCGGGAGCTGCTGCGGGCGGCGGGGGTCGCGGCCGACCTGCCGACCGCCTGCGACGTGGTGCCACCGCGGCGGCAGGAGCTGTTCGGCTGGGTCGTCCGGGAAGGGGTGACGAACGTGGTGCGGCACGCGCGGGCCGGTCGGTGCACGGTGGAGCTCACCGCGTCCTCTGTGGAGGTGCGCGACGACGGGGTGGGCGGCCCGGCCGGTGAGGGGTCCGGTTTGGACGGTCTGCGGGCCAGGGTGGCCGCGGCCGGTGGCGTGCTCACCGCCGGTCCGGCGCGGACCGGCGGGTGGTCGTTGCGGGTGGAGGCGGCATGACGACCAGGCTGCTGCTCGCCGACGACCAGGAGCTGATCCGGCACGCGCTCGGCGTGCTGCTCGACCTCGAACCGGACTTCGAGGTGGTGGCCTCGGTCGGCCGCGGCGACGAGGTCACGGCAGCGGCCCTGGAGCACCGCCCGGACGTCGCGTTGCTGGACATCGACATGCCCGGTCTGGACGGGCTCGCGGCCGCCGCCGTGCTCACCGCGCAGGTGCCGGACTGCCGCGTGGTCATCCTGACCACCTTCGGCCGCACCGGCTACCTGCGCCGGGCCATGGAGGCGGGCGCCGTCGGGTTCGTCGTGAAGGACGCACCGGCCGACGCGCTGGCCGACGCCGTCCGGCGGGTGATGGCGGGCGAGCGCGTGGTCGACCCGGCACTGGCCGCGGCCACGCTCGCGGCGGGCGAGTCCCCGTTGACCGCGCGTGAACGCGACGTGCTCATCGCGGCCCGCTCCAGCGCCACCGTGGCCGAGATCGCCGCCCGGCTGTACCTGGCCGAGGGCACCGTGCGGAACTACCTGTCCGGTGCCACCACCAAGACCGGTACCCGCAACCGGACGGAGGCCCTGCGGGTGGCCGACGAACGCGGGTGGCTCTGAGCGCCGGGCGGCCACGTGGATGATGGGCGCCTTCATCCACGCCAGGTGGAGGAAGGCGCCCTTCATCCACCTCACCCGACGGTGCGGCGCAACCACTCCCGGGTGATCGCACGGCCGTCCGGCACCAGCGCCCAGCCTGGATCGCCGATCCTTTCGCGCAGCTCCCCGAGATCCATCCACCCGCCCCAGGCGACCTCCTCCGGCTGATGCGTGAACGGGCCGTCGGTACGCGTCTCGTAGACCCACGCGTGATACCGGGTCCGCTCGTCGACGTAGGTCGTCTGGAACAGGAACGTGAGCGGCGACTCGACGCCGAGCTCTTCGCGGAGTTCGCGCGCGGCGGCCTCGTCCGGTGTCTCGCCCGCGTCGATCACGCCGCCCGCGGTGCAGTCGTACAGGCCGGGGAAGACGTCCTTGGTGTCGGTGCGGCGGTGCACGTAGATCCGTGCGCCGTCCAGCGACAACACGACGATGGTCGCGCAGCCGTGCCACAGGTTCTCCGCGCGCATGCGTTCCCGCGGGACCGTGCCGGTCACGTTCGCGTCCTCGTCGTAGAGATTGATCATCCCCGTGTCCTCCTGTGGTCGTACGCGAGCTTGCTACCGCAGTCCGACGCCCGCTGATCGGCCTCCTTCCTACCTTCGGGACCGTCGGACGTCACCGAGGAGGATTCGTGTCCACTTCCCTGCGGCTCGGCGTCGCCGAGTTCCGCGCCCGGCCGGGCCGCGCGCTGCTGCCCGGCGTCGCGCTCGTGGTCGGCGTGGCCTGCCTGCTGGCCGCCCTGGTGCTGAGCGACGCGCTCACCCGGTCGGTCGACGAGGGCGCGCCGCTCACACCGTCCACAGTGGGCCACGTGGTGGACGTCAAACGGCAGCCGTACGACGAGAACGCCGTCGAGGCGAACCGCCCGAAGCTCGACGACGCGCTGCTCGCCCGGCTCTCCGCGGTCGGCCGGGCCGTGCCGGTGCAGATGGCGCAGGCCGACCTGCTCGACGCGAACGGCCGGGCCGGCGAGCACCGGGCCGAGGTGCACGTCCAGCAGCCGGACCTGGCGCGCTGGCCGTTGGCGGAGGGCAGGCAGCCCGCCGCCGACAACGAGGTCGCCGTCGACAAGATCACCGCGTACGAGCGCGGCCTCAAACCGGGCGACCAGGTGAAGCTCGCCTCCGCCGACGGCAGGCCGTTCGAGGTCACCGTCAGCGGGGTCATGAAGAAGGGCGGGCTCGACTCGCGGCCGGTCCTGGTCGCCGGTCCCGACCTCGCCCGCAAGCTCGACGCGACGCCGGACACCAGGGAGATCTGGGTGATCGGCGGGACGCGGGAGGCCGTCGCCGCCGCGGCGGGCGCGTCGTACGCCGTGTGGGACCCCGCGCCGGACGCGGACAAGATCGGCAACGACCTGACGTTCATCCTGCTGCCGTTCAGCGTCCTCGCGCTGGCCACGGCGGTGTTCGTCGCGGCGGCCACGTTCCGCGCGGTCTACGCGCAACGTCAGCGGCAGACGGCGTTGCTGCGGTGCATCGGCGCCCAGCGCGGGCCGTTGGTGCGCAGGAGCCTGGTCGAGGCGCTCATCACGGGTGCGCTGGCCGGCGTCGGCGGTGCGCTGCTCGGCGGGCCGATGGCGTGGCTGCTGGCCAGGACGTTCGACGTCACCGGCATCTCCGCGCTGTTCGGCGCGGTGCAGCTCAGCCCGGACCTGCTGCCGTCGCTGGGATACGTGATCCTCGGAGTCGTCGTCGCCGCGCTGTTGAGCGTGATGGCCGCTGTCCGGCCCGCGATCAACGCCGCGCGCGTGTCTCCGCTGGCCGCGTTGCGCGACGCGGAGAACGAGGTGCCGCCGCGGTCGATCCGCCGGGTGCGGCTGGTGTTCGGCGTGCTGTTCACCGGTGGCGCGGTCTTGCTGGCCCTGGTCGCCATCGCCGCCAAGCGCACCATCGGCGCTCCTCTCGCCGTGACGTTCTCCGCGATCGCCGCGGTCACCGGCCTGTTCTGGATCCTCGGCCCGGTCACCGTGCCGTTCATCGCGCGGCTCTTCGGCAAGCTCGGCGGTACGGGTTGGACACAGTGGAAGCTCGCCGCCGCGGAGGTGCGCAGGATGCCGCAGCGGTCGGCGTCGGTGGCGCTGCCGTTGCTGCTGGCCAGCTCGATGGTGACGTTCTTCCTGGTCGTGCTGGGCAGCGCGCAGGAGATGACCTACACCTACGCCAACGAGAAGCGCCCGGACGCCACCGTGGTGGACGCGGGGGAGCGGCCGCTGCCGGCGATCCCGGCACAGTCCGACGTGGCCGCGAGCGTGGTGCTGCACCACGCCGAGAACGGTTCCGGTGTCGATCCCGAGCAGTTCAAGGCCTGGCTGAAGGCGGAGAACGTGCCCGGCGCCGAGAAGTTCGCGCCCGGCACCGCGATCGTGCCGGAGCACTGGGCGGACAAGCCGTTCGTCGAGAACGACGGCAAGCGGTACGAGGTCGTGGGCACGGTGCCCGGCACCCTCACCGGCTACACGCCGATCATCGGCGGGCTGACCTCCGGTGCGCCGGAGAAGCTGCTCGTGGCGTTGCAACCGGGAGCGGATCCGGCGCGGTTCCGGGCGAACCTGCAGGCAGCGCTGCCGAACAACCCGACGGTGATCGTGCAGACGGCCGCCGACGAACGCGCGGAAGCCGACCGGTACATGCACCTCGGCACGGTGCTGATGATGGTGCTGCTCGGGCTGTCCGTGGCGGTCGCGGTGACCGGCATCGGCACGGCGCTGACGATCTCGGTGCAGGAACGCCGCAAGGAGCTCGCCCTCCGGCGCGCCTTGGGCGTGACTCGGGGCGGACTGCAAGGTGGAGTCATCGCCGAAGCGGTCATGTTGGCCCTCGTCGGGGTCGTCGGCGGCGGGGTGCTCGGGTTCGGTTACGCCGAAATCGCGATTCTCGCGACCGGCCTCGACCTGTCACTGCCCGGCGCGGGAGTGGTGTTGCCGCTGGTCATCGGCGCGGTGGCGGTGGTCGCGCTGGCCGTGGTCGCGGCGTTCGGGCCTTCGCGCGGCGCGTCCCGCATTCGCCCGGCGGCAGGACTGGCGTCCGGGTGAATAGGGTGAGGGGGAGCTTCACGGCGAAGCTCCCCTCACGCTCGTTGTCGGGGTCAGGTCATAAGGTGTTGCGCATGCGGCGGATCATGGGAACCGAGGTCGAGTACGGCATCGCGGTGCCGGGCGACGCGACCGCGAACCCGGTGCTCACTTCGACACAGGTGGTGCTCGCGTACGCGGCGGCGGCGGACATACCGCGCGCCCGGCGGGCCAGGTGGGACTACGAGGTGGAGTCACCGCTGCGCGACGCGCGCGGCTTCGACCTGGGCTCACCCGGCGGGCATCCCGCCGACTCCGACGTCGAGGACCTCGGCGCGGCCAACGTCATCCTCACCAACGGCGCGCGGCTCTACGTCGACCACGCGCACCCCGAGTACTCGGCTCCCGAGGTCACCAACGCGCGTGACGCGGTGATCTGGGACAAGGCGGGGGAGCGGGTGATGGAGGAGGCCGCGCTCAAGGCCGCCACCGTGCCCGGTCAGCCCCGGTTGCAGCTGTACAAGAACAACGTCGACGGCAAGGGCGCGTCGTACGGCACGCACGAGAACTACCTGATGCAGCGGTCGACGCCGTTCACCGCGGTCATCGCAGGCCTGACGCCGTTCTTCGTGTCGCGCCAGGTCGTGACCGGGTCCGGCCGGGTCGGCATCGGCCCGTCGGGCGAGGAGGCGGGCTACCAGCTCTCGCAGCGCGCCGACTACATCGAGGTCGAGGTCGGCCTGGAGACGACGCTGAAGCGCGGCATCATCAACACGCGCGACGAGCCGCACGCGGACGCGGACAAGTACCGCCGCCTGCACGTCATCATCGGCGACGCGAACCTCGCCGAGTACTCCACGTACCTCAAGGTCGGCACCACCTCGCTGGTGCTCGACATGATCGAGTCCGGGCTGCGGTTCGACGACCTGCGCCTGGTCGACCCGGTCCGCGCGGTGCACCAGATCAGCCACGACCCGACGTTGAAGACGAAGGTCGAGCTGACCGGCGGTCGCAAGTTCACCGGCCTGGACGTGCAGTTCGCCTACCACGAGCGCGCCGCCGCCTTCGTCGAGAAGGAGGGCATCGGCGACCGCGACGTCCTGCGCGTGTGGGGCGAGGTGCTCGACGCGCTCGCCCGCGACCCGGCGGAGTGCGCCGACCGGCTCGACTGGGTGGCCAAGCTGCGGCTGCTGGAGGGCTACCGCCAGCGCGACGGCCTCGCCTGGGGCTCCGCGCGGCTCAACCTGGTCGACCTGCAGTACTCCGACGTCCGCCTGGACAAGGGCCTCTACAACCGCCTGGTCGCGCGCGGCTCGATGAAGCGCCTGGTCAGCGAGGAGGAGGTGCGCGCGGCCATCACCACGCCGCCCGAGGACACGCGTGCGTACTTCCGCGGCCGGTGCCTGGAGCGCTACCCGACCTCCGTCGCCGCCGCATCGTGGGACTCGGTGATCTTCGATCTCGGTCGGGAATCACTCGTGCGGATCCCGACCCTGGAACCGCTTCGAGGCACAAAAGCGCACGTCGGAGCGCTGTTGGAGGCCTCTGACACCGCCGAGCAGCTGGTGGACGCACTGACTCGCGGGTGATCGTCTACCCGAGTGGCTCAGGATTTTTGTCGGTGCCGCTGGGTAGTGTTCTTGTCAGGCGAGTGAGCGGGAGGCCGAGATGTCCCAGGAACAGAAGCAGCGCCAGGGCGGTGGCGACGGCGACGAAGGCGCCGAGGGCGCTGCCGGAGCCGGTCAGGAACGCCGCGAGAAGCTCGGCGAGGACGTGGACGCGATCCTCGACGAGATCGACGACGTGCTCGAGGAGAACGCGGAGGACTTCGTCCGCGCATACGTGCAAAAGGGTGGTCAGTAGGCCTTCGGGGGCCTGTTGACCATTTCGGGGACGGGAGAACAACCAACACATGGACAACAGCTCGACCGGGCGTTACCCGGCCGCGGCGCTGCCTCCGGCGTACCTGACGCCGGGCTCGTCGTCGTTCACGGACTTCCTGCGGGCCCAGGCACCCGACATGCTGCCCAGCGCCCGGAAGCTCCCGGAGGGGACCGTCCAGGCCCCGCACGGGACGACGATCGTCGCGGCCACCTACAAGGGTGGGGTCGTGATCGCCGGCGACCGGCGCGCGACGATGGGCAACGTCATCGCCCAGCGCGACATGAAGAAGGTCTTCGTGACCGACGACCACTCGGCCGTCGGCATCGCGGGCACCGCCGGCATCGCGATCGAGATCGTGCGGCTGTACGCGGTCGAGCTGCGGCACTACGAGAAGATCGAGGGTGTGTCGCTGTCGCTCGACGGCAAGGCGAACCGGCTCTCGGCCATGATCAGGGGCAACCTCGACGCGGCCATGGCGGGCCTCGCCGTGGTGCCCCTGTTCGCCGGCTACGACACCTCGGCCGCTGATCCGGACCGCGCGGGCCGCATCGTGTCCTACGACGTCACCGGCGGCCGTTATGAGGAGTCGCAGGGCTACCAGGCCGTCGGCTCGGGCTCGCTGTTCGCCAAGTCGGCGCTGAAGAAGCTCTACGACCCGGACGCGGACGTCGACGCCGCGATCCGCTCGGTCGTCGAGGCGCTGTACGACGCGGCGGACGACGACTCGGCCACCGGCGGACCCGACCCGGTCCGCCGCCTGTACCCGGTCGTGGTCACGATCAACGGTGCCGACGGCGCCGTGGAGGTACCGGATTCCCAGGTCGCGACGGTCGCCGACGCGGTCGTCGAAGGCCGCCGGTCCCGCCCCGCAGGCTGAGTCCCGATCCCTTTCCGACGTCAGGAGCACCACCCATGACGATGCCGCTGTACGCATCGGCAGAGCAGGTGATGCGCGACCGCTCCGAGTACGCCCGCAAGGGCATCGCCAGGGGTCGCAGCGTCATCGTGCTGAAGTACGCCGACGGCATTCTGTTCGTCGCGGAGAACCCGTCCAGCACGCTGCACAAGGTCTCGGAGATCTACGACCGCATCGGCTTCGCCGCCGTCGGCCGGTACAGCGAGTTCGAGAACCTCCGCCAGGCCGGCATCCGGTTCGCCGACGTGCGCGGGTACCAGAACGACCCGCGTGACGTGACGTCCCGGTCTCTCGCGAACGTCTACGCGACCACGCTGGGCACCTACTTCACCGAGCAGATCAAGCCGTTCGAGGTGGAGATCTGCGTCGCGGAGGTCGGCGACTCGTCCGATCTGGACACGTTGTACCGGCTGACGTACGACGGGTCCATCGTGGACGAGCCGCAGTACATCGTGATGGGTGGCACCGTGGACGCCGCCAACTCCGCGCTGAAGGACGCTTTCGCCGACGGTTTGTCGCTGGCCGAGGCGGTTCCGGTGGCGGTCAAGGCGTTGTCCGCCGGCTCACCGTCCACCGGCAACGGCGGGCCGGAGATCCTGCCCGCCAACAAGCTGGAGGTCGCGGTGCTGGAGCGGGCCCGGCCCCGGCGCGCGTTCCGGCGGATCGCCGGTGCGGCTCTGGACGCGTTGATGCCCGCGCCCACCAAGGGCGGGAAGGCCGTCGAGGACGTTCAGCTGCCCGGCTCGGAGGGCGAGTCGAAGTAGCTGGGCTCGCGTCGTCGCAAGGCCCCCGGCTGGTTGCCGGGGGCCTTTTCCACGTGTGATCAGGCGTACCGGGTGAGCAGTTCCGCCAGTTCTGCCGGCTTGCTCAGCTGGGCGCAGTGGCCCGCGGGCAGCTCGATCGGCTCGATGCCGAGGCGGTCGGCGACCACCTCGCGCATGAACGCCGGGGTGAAGAAGCGGTCCTCCGTGCACAGGACGAAGTGCGTCGGCACCTCCGGCATCGCGTCCAGAGGCCACGGCTTCGCCATGGCGGCCTCGGACATGCCGCGCTCCCGTTTCCGCGACTCCTCCGCCAGATGCGCCGGGACGTCGTGCCAGAACGGGTCTTCCAGCCCGGAGTCCTCGTAGCCGGTGGCGGCCCACCAGTCCGCCGGTGCTTCGCCGGGCTTCGGGAGCATGGCGGTCACGAAGACGAGCGCCGAGGCGTTGATCCGTGCGGCGACCAGCGGGGCGACGAGGCCGCCGAAGGAGTGGCCGACGACCACGACGTCCGACGTGGACGGGAGGGCGTCCACCACCGCGGAGGTCCAGTCCGTCAGGTCCTTCGCGTCGTCCTCCGTGGGCAGGTCGGGGGCGACGACGGTGTGGCCCCGGGCTTGCAGGGCCGCTGCCACCAGGTGCCACGACCAGCCGACGTCGCCCGCCCCGTGCACGATCGCGAAGGTTGTCATGCCGCCAGGCTATTGGCGGCGCGTGAGGCTGGTTTCGCAGTGGTCGAGCCAGCGCAGCCCGGCCTCCGCGTGGAAGATCATCGCGTCCAGCACGAGCAGCCGCGGCAGCTCGCCCGGCCGGGTCCTGAGGCGCGTGTACTCCTGCAACGCGCGCATCGTGGCCGTGCGCTGGGTCGTCGCGCCGCACCGGCGAGGCGAACCACTTCTGGTAACGGTGACTGACAAAACGTGCGTGCGGGCGCGCCTGAGTTCGGGAACCCTGGACAGTGCCGGAGACGTTCGGCCGAAGGTGGACTGGGGGACGACGTGGTCGACGCCGCACGGGGTCGAACTGGGGGACTGAACCTGCTGGGGGCGCCGGGCCGCTCGCGCGCCGAGCCGCGGCCGCCCGCGGACATCAGGGACTACGAACCGGAGCACGAGCAGTCGTGGCTGCGCTGCCGGGTGCTGGGGTTTCTCGCGACGAGCTGCCACGACGACGTCTGGCAGGCCAAGCGCCGCGCCGACCTTGAGCTCGTCGCGCTCGACGGTGACGTCGTGGTGGGGGCGCTGGACGTGTCGGTGCCCGGTGCCGAGGCGACGGTCGAGACGGTGGTCGTGCACCCCGACCACCAGCGCCGGGGCATCGCGACGGCCCTGCTGGCGGAAGCGCTGCGGCGGCTGGAACGGTGCGGCGTCACGACCGTGGACGCCTGGACCCGTGACGACAGGCCCGCGCTGGCCTGGTTCGCGCGCAACGGGTTCACGGAGTCGTCGCGGTATCTGCAGGTGTACGCGAACGCCGACGAGGCCGCGACCGCGGTGATCGCGAAGCACGGGCTGGTGGCGGCCGGTGCGTTCCTGCACGCGCGGATCGAGCGGGAAACCGAGATGCGCCAACGGTTCGAGCGCGTGTACGTGTGCCGGAGAATGGTCCGCGCGCTCTAGTGGATGCCGGTGAGCCGCGGGTTCGTGGCGGTGCGACCGGCCAGCAGCATCACGAGCGCCTCGATCGGGCCGCTGATCTCGGTGCCCTCGCCCGCCGACCAGTCCGCGTCGGTGGCGACGAGCCGGTGCCCGGCCAGCCGGCGGCGCGCGTGGAACGGGAAACCCATCTGCCACAGGTGGTCCGCGGCGACGACAGCGGCCTCGACGGGCATGTGGCGGTCGATGCCGAGCGGTAGCGCGATGTCCTGCGTGTGCACCATGACGTCCATCAGGCAGTCCTTGAGCTTCTGGCCAGGTGCGAGCTTGCGCGAACCGACGATGCCACGCAGCTGCGCGACGAGCTCGTCGCACGGTCTGAGGGCGGCGCGGCGCGCGGTCTGGTCGACCATGCGGTTGAAGCTGCCGCGCGCCCTGGCGAACTCGCGGATGGCGCTGCCGATCGTGGTGTGCGGCGCGAGCGACAGGTGGGCGGCGACCTCGCGCACGGTCCAGCCGTCACACAGCGACGGGGAGGCCCACTCGGCGTCGCTCAGCCCGGCGAGCAGGTCCGCCGTCGCGGCGCGTTCGGCGTCGATCGTCTGCCAGATCCGGGTCTCGTCCATTGGTCGCTCTCCTTGATTTAGTTCGAGAGGCTGACTACTTTAATCAGGGTCTCTGACCAAAACAAGGGAGTTGCGTGAACATCGGGCTGTTGCTGTACATCCCGTACCGGGACCTGGAGAACCGCATCATGGCGGCGGTGACCGCGGCCGGCTACGACGTGACCCTCGCCCAGGCGCGCGTCCTGCAGCGGATCGGCCCGGACGGCACGCGCCTGACGGAACTCGCCGAAGCGGCCCAGGTGACCAAGCAGACCGCCGGGTTCCTGGTCGACCAGCTGGAGAAGGCGGGCCTCGTCGAACGCGTGCCGGACCCGACGGACGGACGCGCCCGGCTGGTCCGGATCACCGAGAAGGCTCAGGGCGCCATGCCGGTCGCGGCGCGGGAGATGGCCAGGATCGAGGCCGAGTGGGAACAGCACCTCGGCAAGCGCCGCATGGGTCAGCTGCGCGAGGCGCTGGAGAAGCTGTGCGAGATCACCGACCCGTACCGGTGACCGTCGTGTCATCCCCTTCGGCACGGTTGCGCGTCCGGGGATGACACGCGTCAGCGGTCAGGAAGCCAGCAGCTCCGACACCCGTGACCGCACCTCGGGGGAGTCCAGCCCGCGCACCATCACGGTGGTGCGGCGCCGCAGCACGTCGTCCACCTCCGACGCCCACTCGGTGCGGCGGGCGTGTTCGACCTGCGCCCAGATGTCCGGGCCGTCCGGGTGGACGCGCTCCAGCAGGGCCGGGTTCTCCAGGCCGAGCGCCACGACCTCGTGCGACGTGGTGCCGTAGTGGGTGGCGAGGTGGCGGACCACGTCGTCGGGCAGCGCGTCCCAGGCGTGGCCGAGCACGGCGCCGACGGTGTCGGGGGAGGCCGAGCCGGGCAGGGCGACGCCGTCCAGAGGCGCGCCGGAGGTGCGGCCGAGCTCGGCGTTCACGCGGGCCAGGACGGTGGCGCCGATCTTGCGGAACGTCGTCCACTTGCCGCCGGCCACGCTGATCATGCCGCCGGAGCCCGCGGTGATCACGGTCTCGCGCTTGGCGTGCGAGGTGTCGCCGGGGCCGCCGGGCAGCACCCGCAGGCCCGCGAACGTGTAGGCGATGTTCGCCTTGTCCAGGCCCGTCACGGCGACGCCCGCCTCGCCGAGGATCTGGTCGACGTCGGCGTCGGTGCACGCGACGGCCGCCGGGTCGCCCTCGTAGGCCTCGTCGGTGGTGCCGAGCAGCAGGTGCCCCTCCCACGGGATCGCGAACGACACGCGCACGTCGTCGACCGGGATCGTCAGCGCCGCCTTCCACTCCGACGACGTCCGCATCACCAGGTGCGAGCCCTTCGACAGCCGGATCGACGGGTCGGCGGACGGGTTTTCCATGCGCCGCACCACGTCCAGCCACGGGCCGGTCGCGTTGACGACCACGGACGCGTCGACGCCGAACTCGCCCAGCGAGTCGCGCAGCTCCACGCCCGTGACCTTCGAACCGGTCTTGCGCAGGCCCACGACCGAGATGTGGTTGAGCAGCACGGCACCGGCCTCGGCGGCGGCGCGCGCGGCGGTGATCGCCACGCGGCTGTCGTTCATCTGGTGGTCGTAGTACATCGCGGCACCGCGCAGACCGTCGGCGCGCAGGTCAGGCACCCACTCAGCAGCCCTGCGCGCCGACAGCACCTTCCCCATGCCGTCGCCGAAGCCCGACAGCGCGGAGTACAGCGTCACGCCCGCCCCCAGCACGAACCGGCTGTGCGGGCCTCCCTTGTAGACGGGGACGAGGAACGGCAGCGGGCGCACCAGGTGCGGCGCGAGGCGGTCGCCCAGCGCGCGGCGTTCCTTGTGGTTCTCGTGCACCATCGGCACGGCCGACGGGCCCATGGCGAGGTAGCGCAGGCCGCCGTGCACGAGCTTCGACGACGCGGACGAGGTCGCGCCCGCGAAGTCACCGCTCTCCACCAGCGCGACCCGCAGACCCGAGCGTGCCGCGGCCCACGTGGTCGCGATGCCCAGGATGCCGCCGCCGATCACGACCACGTCGAACTTGCCGTGCTGGAGCTCCTCGCGAGCCCGAGCCCTCTGGTTAAGGTCAGTCATCGTCCTCGTCCATCCACCCGACGGTCCGCTCGACCGCCTTCTTCCACTTCCGGTAGCCGCGGTCCCGCGCCGCCGGTTCCATCGACGGCTCCCATTCGGCCGCCTTGTGCCAGTTGGCTTTCAGCTCGTCGGTGCCGTTCCAGTAGCCCACCGCGAGCCCGGCCGCGTACGCCGCGCCGAGGCACGTCGTCTCGGCCACGATCGGGCGCACCACCGGCACGTCCAGCACGTCCGAGAGAAACTGCATGAGCAGGTTGTTGGCGGTCATGCCGCCGTCGACCCGCAACGTCGTGAGGTCCACGCCCGAGTCGGCGTTCATCGCGTCCACGACTTCGCGGGTCTGCCACGCCGATGCCTCCAGCACGGCCCGTGCGAGGTGCCCGCGCGAGATGTAGCCCGTCAGGCCCGCGATGACGCCACGCGCGTCCGAACGCCAGTGCGGCGCGAACAGTCCGGAGAACGCGGGCACGAAGTACGCGCCGCCGTTGTCGTCCACGGTCCGTGCGAGCGTCTCGATCTCCGCCGCCGACGAGATCAGCCCGACCTTGTCGCGGAACCACTGCACCAGCGCGCCCGTCACCGCGATCGCACCTTCCAGCGCGTACGCGGCGGGCTCGTCGCCGATCTTGTACCCGACGGTGGTCAGCAGCCCGTTGGCCGACCGCACCGGCTGGTCACCGGTGTTGACCAGCAGAAACGCGCCGGTGCCGTAGGTGCACTTGCCCTCGCCGGGCGCGAAGCACGTCTGCCCGAACAGCGCCGCCTGCTGGTCGCCGAGCGCCGACGCGACCGGGACGCCCTCATAGGTGCCGTAGACCTCGGAAGACGACCGGATCTCGGGCAGCATCGCCGGTGGCACGTCCATCGCGGACACCAGCTCCGGATCCCAGTCCAGGGTCTCCAGGTTCATCAGCATGGTGCGCGACGCGTTGGTCACGTCGGTGACGTGGCGGCCGGTCAGGTTCCAGATCAGCCACGTGTCCATGGTGCCGAACAGGACCTCGCCGCGTTCGGCCCTCGCGCGCAGCCCGTCGACGTTGTCGAGCAGCCACCGCAGCTTCGGGCCGGAGAAGTAGGTCGCCGGCGGCAGGCCGGAGCGCTCGCGGAACCGGTCGTGGTCGCCCAGCTGCTTGATCAACGCGTCCGTGCGCGTGTCCTGCCAGACGATCGCGTTGTGCGCGGGCTCGCCGGTCGCGCGGTCCCAGACCACCGTCGTCTCGCGCTGGTTCGTGATGCCGAACGCCGCGATGTCGGCGAACGAGAGAGATGCGTGGGCCAGCGCGTCACGGACGACGGACTGCACGTTCGCCCAGATCTCCGACGCGTCGTGCTCCACCCAGCCCGGCTTCGGGAAGATCTGCCGGTGCTCGCGCTGAGCGACCGACACGATCGAGCCTGACTGGTCGAACACGATGCACCGGGACGACGTCGTGCCCTGGTCGATCGCCGCGATGTAACCCACGTGCACACTCCTCTGTGTGACCGTTCGACATTGTCGAACGCTTGTCACATTACTACCAGGAGAGCCCGCCCAGCTCGCGGGAGACACTGCGAGCTGCCTCACGTACGTAGGACACGAGTTCGAGCCGCGGCGGCTGATCGGGTGACTCGCACAGCCGCTCGACCGGTCCCGAGATGCCGACCGCGCCCACGACCGCGCCGCGCCCGTCGCGGATCGGGGCGGCGATCGACGCCTCGCCCTCGACCAGTTCGTGCAGGTCGTAAGCCCAGTCGCGGACCAGGGCCTCGTCCAGTGCCGCGCGCAGACCGGCTTCGTCGAGCGTGTGACGGGTGAACCGGCGCAGCTCGCCGTCCGGCCACTCGCCGAACGCCACCAGCACCTTGCCGAGCGCGGTCGCGTGCCACGGCAGCAGGGCGCCGGTGTCGAGCGCCTGCCGGCTGTTGTCGGGCCGGAACACGTGATGCACGACCAGCACGTGCTTGCCGTGCATCACGCCGATGCGCACCGCCTCGCGCGCACGCATCGCCAACGTGTCCGACCAGTTCAACGCTTTGGCGCGCAGCTCGTTGCCGTCCAGGTAGCTGGTGCCGATCTGGAACAGCGCGGCACCCAGCCGGTACTTGCCGCCCTCGACGGGCTGCTCGACGAACCCGACCTCCTGCAGCGTCCGCAGAATCCCGTGCACGGTCGGTTTCGCCAGGTCCAGGGCACGGGCGATCTCGCCGACGCTCAGCTGGTGCGCGCCGCCGTGCGCGAGCAGCTTCAAGACCTCCGCCGCGCGCTGAATGGACTGAATGGGACCGGGCACGCACCCCACTCTAGCTGCGCCCGTTCGACAATGTCGAACACCGAAGGTAACGCGGGGGCCCCGCGTTTCCCAGGAGGAAACGCGGGGCCCCCGCGGTCTAGATCAAGGGCGGTAGAAGCC
>NZ_JBEXJN010000010.1:0-12222 GCF_040609115.1 Lentzea sp. NPDC004782 | reverse complement strand
CCCTCGCGCCGCCCTTACCATTTTGCCCACCCCCTCTGTCCCGGGGGGGCCCGCGGTCTCCCCGGTGGGCACCGGGGCCCCCCCGCGTTCTCGATCAAGGGCGGTAGATGCCTAGGGCCGCTGGGCGGGAGCGGAAGGCGAAGCGGGTGGCCTTCTCCCGTACCTCGCCATCGGTTGCGATGGAGATGGGGGAGCCGTGCACGACCACGTCCAGAGAGGGGACCTCGCGGTGCTTGTAGGTGCGTGACTGTTCCAGCGAGCCGAGCAGGGCGCCGAGGAAGAAGCGGAGGCGGGAGAAGCGCCGGTCCGCGCGCACGTACCGCACGTCGAGCAGGCCGTCGTCCAGCCGCGGCCGCATGGTCGGCGCGAACCCCTTCGGCCGGTACGGCCCGTTGCCGACGAACAGCAACCACACCGAGTGCCGCATGCCGTCGATGGTCATCTCCAGCGGCTGGGCCTGGCGCAGCACGCGACCCAGCGCGATCGCCGCGGCCGGCCACTTGCCCCAGCGCTTCTGCAGCTTCTCCCGGATCCGCACCATGTCCGGGTAGCCCCCGAGCGACGCCGTGTTGACGAACCACTGCCCGTTGACCTGCGCCAGGTCCACGCGCACACCCACGCCGTCCGCGACCGCCTGAGCCGTGTCGTGCAGCCCCGTGATGCCGACATCGCGCGCGAAGTGGTTCAACGTGCCGGAGGGCACGAGCACGAGCGGTAGGTCGCGTTCAGCGGCGATGGCGGCCACGGCGGCCACCGTGCCGTCACCACCGGCCACGCCCAGCGCCTTCGCGTCCGGCAACGAGTCGAGCTCCTCGATCGGCACGATCTGCGCCTTCGGCCACTCCTCGGTGATCTGGGGCGTCGGGTCCGGCCCGATCCCCGAGTGCGGGTTCACCACCACGACCAGCCCGTCGCCGTCCTGCAACGACGTCAGGTCGGCGTGCTCGTAGGCCGACGCGGGCTCGTTGAGACCCAACGGCCACCAACGGCGCGTCAGCATCGCGGCACTGACACCCACCGCCGCACCGACCGCGACGTCCGACGGCCAATGCACGCCCGTGTGAACACGTGAATAAGCCACGGCGGCCGCGATCGGTGCCACCACCGCGCCTGCTTCGGGGGATTCCATCGCCACCGCGGTGGCGAAAGCCGCGGCGGACGCGGAGTGACCCGACGGGAATGACGACGATGTCGGCCGCTTGGACAGGCGACGCTCCACCGCGATCAGGTCAGCGGCGGGCCGGCGTCTCGGGAAAAGTGACTTCCCGACCAGGTTCGCGCTGGCAGAGGCCCCGGCGATGGCCGCGAGCCCGCGCAGCGCGCCGCGCCGGAACGGGCCTTTCCCCGTTGCCAGAATCGCCGCGACGACGAACCACAACACGCTGTGGTTCGCGGCCTTGGAAAGCCTCTTCAAACCCCTGTCGAACCTGCTGGGAGGCAGTCCGGCGGAGGAGCTCATGAGCTTCTTGTCGAGAGCGCTGACCCGTTTCCACACCCCTCCGACACTAAACCGCAACCGGCGTGCCGCCCGAACGGATCACCCTCCTCCGCCTGCGAGTCGCCTACTGTTGAGGCATGCAGCGGCGGATCTTCGGCATTGAGACAGAATTCGGGGTGACCTGCACCTTCCACGGGCAGCGTCGTCTGTCCCCGGACGAGGTCGCGCGGTACTTGTTCCGCCGCGTCGTCTCCTGGGGACGCTCTTCCAACGTGTTCCTGCGCAACGGTTCCCGGCTCTACCTGGACGTCGGCTCGCACCCGGAGTACGCCACGGCCGAGTGCGACGACCTGGCGCAGCTCGTCACGCACGACAAGGCGGGCGAGCGGATCCTCGAGGACCTCCTGGTCGACGCCGAGCGCAGGCTGGCCGACGAGGGCATCGGCGGCGACATCTTCCTGTTCAAGAACAACACCGACTCGGCGGGCAACTCCTACGGCTGCCACGAGAACTACCTGGTCGCACGGGCCGGCGAGTTCTCCCGCATCGCGGACGTGCTGCTGCCGTTCCTGGTCACGCGCCAGCTGATCTGCGGCGCGGGCAAGGTCCTGCAGACCCCGCGCGGCGCCGTGTACTGCCTCTCTCAGCGCGCCGAGCACATCTGGGAGGGCGTGTCGTCCGCGACCACCCGGTCCCGTCCGATCATCAACACCCGCGACGAGCCGCACGCCGACGCCGAACGGTACCGGCGCCTGCACGTCATCGTCGGCGACTCGAACATGTCCGAGGTGACGACGCTGCTCAAGGTGGGCAGCGCGAACCTGGTGCTGGAGATGATCGAGCAGGGCGTCCAGTTCCGGGACTTCTCGCTGGACAACCCGATCCGCGCGATCCGCGAGATCTCGCACGACCTCACCGGCCGCCGGACCGTGCGCCTGGCGGGCGGCAAGGAGGCGTCCGCGCTCGACATCCAGCGCGAGTACTACGAGAAGGCCGTCGAGCACGTGGCGAAGCGCTCGCCGGACCCGATGGCGCAGCGCGTGCTCGAACTGTGGGGCCGGACCCTGGACGCGGTCGAGTCGCAGGACCTGTCCAAGATCGACCGCGAGATCGACTGGGCCATCAAGAACCGCCTGATGGAGCGGTACATGGCCAAGCACAACATGGACCTGTCCAACCCGCGCATCGCCCAGCTCGACCTCGCCTACCACGACATCCGGCGCGGCCGCGGCGTGTTCGACCTGCTGCAGCGCAAGGGCCAGGTCGAGCGCGTGACCGACGACGGCGAGATCGAGGCCGCCAAGGACACCCCGCCGCAGACCACGCGGGCCAAGCTGCGCGGTGACTTCATCGCCGCCGCGCAGGCCGCCGGTCGCGACTTCACCGTCGACTGGGTGCACCTGAAGCTGAACGACCAGGCGCAGCGCACGGTGCTGTGCAAGGACCCGTTCCGCGCGGTGGACGAGCGCGTCGAGAGGCTTATCTCGTCCCTGTAGAACCTGGCAGAGTGCCGTCGCATGAGGATCATCGCGGCGGCACTCGCCGCTTTCCTGGCACTGCCGGGAGTCGCTTCTGCCGACTCCTTCTGGGAGCTGAAACCGACCGGCACGGACGCACGCCTGCGCGGACTGTCCGCCGTGTCCGGTCAGGTCGCGTGGGTCAGCGGCTCCAAAGGCACTGTCCTGCGCACGACGAACGGCGGCCGGTCGTGGGAGTCCGTGGCGCCTCCGGGCACGTCCGCGCTGGAGTTCCGCGACATCGAGGCGTTCGACGCGCGCAACGCCGTGGCGCTCTCGATCGGTGAGGGCGAGTCGTCGCGGATCTACCGCACCTCGGACGGCGGCAAGACCTGGCAGGAGTCGTTCCGCAACACCGACCCGAAGGCGTTCTACGACTGCGTGGCGTTCTTCGACCGGTTCCGCGGGCTGGCGCTGAGCGACCCGGTCGACGGCAAGTTCCGGGTGCTGCGCACCTGGGACGGCGGGCGTTCGTGGCACGTCGACGACACCGCGGGCATGCCGGACGCGCTGCCGGGCGAGTTCGCGTTCGCGGCCAGCGGGCAGTGCGTGACGACCAGTGGCAACCACGCGTGGATCGCGACCGGCGGCGGCGCGAAGGCACGCGTGCTGGAGTCGCGGGACGGCGGCCGGTCGTGGCGGGCGAGTGAGGTGCCGTTGCCCAGCGGCGCGGCGGCCGGGGTGTTCGCGGTGGCGTTCAAGACGCCGTGGCGGGGCGTGGCCATCGGCGGCGACTACCAGAAGCCGACGGATCCCACGCCGGCGTTCGCGACCTACGACGGGCACGGCTGGCAGGCCGGCACGAAGGCTCCGGTCGGCTACCGCTCCGGCATCGCCTACCGCGGCAACGGCCTGGTGGCGGTCGGGCCGTCGGGCACGGACGTAAGCGAGGACGGCGGGAGCTGGCAGGTCGCCGACACCGGCAGCTTCGACACCGTCGACTGCGCGGGCCACACCTGCTGGGCGTCCGGGGAGAAGGGGCGAGTGGGCCGGACCGGCCATTAGGGTGAGCCGATGGGGCCGATCAAGAAGTTCCAGGTGACTTTCGACTGCGCGGAGCCCGAGCGGGTCGCCCGGTTCTGGTGCGAGGTGCTGGGCTACGTCGTGCCGCCGCCACCGCCGGGCTTCGCGAGCTGGGACGAGTTCGACCGTTCGCTGCCGGCCGAGCATCAGGGCTCGGCGTTCGCCTGCGTCGATCCCACCGGGGAGGGGCCGCAGCTGTTCTTCCAGCGGGTTCGGGAGGGCAAGGTCGTCAAGAACCGGGTGCACCTCGACGTGCGGGTCGGCACCGGGCTCGTGGGTGAGGAACGCCTGGCCGCGTTGCAGGCCGAGCGCGACCGGTTGGTCGCGCTCGGCGCGAAGCAGGTGCTCCTGCAGCGGGCGGACGGCATCAACGAGTCGTGCATCTGGATGGAGGACGTCGAAGGCAACGACTTCTGTCTCGACTGAGGTCGTTTGTCCCCGCTCGGCCCGGGGTAGCTAGACGGAGTGTTCGAGGGTTTCTCGTTGCGCCGCATCGACGTCGGCGAGGCCGTGCTGCGAGTGAGGATCGGTGGGGCAGGGCCACCGGTTCTCCTGCTGCACGGCCACCCTCGAACCCACACGACGTGGCACCGCGTCGCGCCGTTGCTCGCCACGGACCACACGGTGGTGTGCCCGGACCTGCGCGGCTACGGCGAGTCCAGCAAACCCGGTGACTACTCGAAGCGGGCGATGGCCCGCGACTTCGTGAACCTGATGCGCGGCCTCGGTCACGAGCGGTTCGCGGTCGCCGGGCACGACCGGGGCGCCGCCGCGGCCATCCGGCTGGCGCTGGACCACCCCGGCCGCGTCACCGAGCTGGCCGTGCTGGACGGCCTGCCGATCGGGGCGCATCTCGCCCGGTGCGACGCGCGGTTCGCGCAGGCCTGGTACCACTGGTTCTTCCTGGCGCAGCAGGAGCTCGCCGCCGCGATGATCAACTCCAACCCCGACCTCTTCTACGGCGGGCGCTACCACGACACGCCGCTCGCGATGGGCGTGGAGAACTGGGCCGACTTCCAGCGGGCCGTCCACGACCCGCAGACGGTGCTCGCGATGTGCGGCGACTACCGGGCGGGCCTGGAGGTCGACCGTCAGCACGACGACGAGGACCGGGCCGCGGGACGCCGGATCTCGTGCCCGGTTCTGGCGTTGTGGTCGGCCAAGGACGACCTGGGAGAGCTGTACGGAGATCTACCCGCCGTGTGGTCCGAATGGGCCGATGACGTGCGGGTACGGTCCATCGACTGTGGACACCACATGGCCGAGGAAGCGCCTGTGGAGCTGGTACGGGAGTTGCGCACGCTGCTCTGAACGGACCGTTCACAACAGGTGATGTCAAGGTTTCGAACCGCACGGGGTTAGGGTTTGTCCGTGGCCATCGCACGCGCCGAACGCCTCGTCAACCTGGTGCTGTGCCTGCTGTCGACCCGCCAGTACCTGACAGCGGAGCGCATCCGCGCCATCGTCCCGGGCTATCACGAAGCACCGACGGACGAGGCGTTCTTCCGCATGTTCGAACGCGACAAGTCCGAGCTGCGCGATCTCGGCGTGCCGCTGGAGACGGGCCGCCAGTCAGGCGTGGAGGGCGCCGAGGACGGGTACCGGATCGCGCGGCGCGACTACGAGCTCGGCGACATCGACCTCGAACCGGACGAGGCCGCCGCGGTGGCGCTCGCGGCCCGGCTCTGGGACTCTCCGCAGCTCACGGGCGCGGTGCACGGCGCGTTGATCAAGCTGCGGGCCGCGGGGGTGGACGTCGACCAGGACACGCCCGCCGCCGTGGAGCCCAAGGTGCGGGCGAACGAGCCCGCGTTCCCGCCGCTGCTGCAGGCGGTGCAGGCCCAGCAGGTCGTCGCGTTCGACTACCGCAAGCCGCCGCCCGGCGGGCAGAAGGAGCGCACGGTCGAGCCGTGGGGCGTGGTCGCGTGGCGCGGCAAGTGGTACCTGGTCGGCTGGGACCGCGACCGCAACGACACGCGCTGTTTCCGGCTGTCCCGGGTGGTGGGCGCGGTCAGGACCGTGGGCAGGCCGGGCGCGTTCACGGTGCCCGAGGGCGTCGACCTGATGAGCCTCATCGCGCGCACGGAGGCCGATCCGCACCAGACGGCACCCGCGAAGATCTGGGTCGCGAAGGACCGCGCCCAGGGCCTGCGGCGGCACGCCAAGGTCATCGAGGAACGCGACGGCGGCGACGTCGTCGAGATCGACCTGAAGTTCCCCGACTCGGCGGCCAAGTGGCTCGCCGGGTTCGGTCCCGACGTCGTGGTGCTCGAACCGGAGATCCTCCAGAAGAGCGTCCGCGACCGCCTGCAGGGTGCACTGGAAGGAGCGCGGTGACCGCGTCGAACGAACGGCTGCCGCGTCTGCTCGCCCTCGTGCCGTACCTGCTCAACCGGCCCGCGATCACGGTCAAGGAGGCCGCGGCCGACTTCGGCATCACGCCCAAGCAGCTGCGCAAGGACCTCGAGCTGCTGTGGATGTGCGGCCTGCCCGGCTACGGCCCCGGCGATCTGATCGACCTGTCCTTCGAGGGCGAGACGATCACGGTCTCGTTCGACGCGGGCATGAACCGGCCGCTGCGGCTCACCGCGGCGGAGGCGTCGTCGCTGCTCGTGGCGCTGCGGGCGCTCGCGGACACACCCGGCGTGGTCGACACCGACGCGGTGCAGCGGGCGCTGGCCAAGATCGAGTCGGCGGTCGGGAAGGCGCAGCCCGCGGGCATGGTCGTGGGGCTCGGCGCGTTCGAACGCGAGGAGACTGCGGAGATCCGTGCCGCCGTGCAGGACGCCGTGAAGCGCGAACGGGCCGTGCGCATCCGCTATTACTCGCAGTCGCACGACGCGATGAGTGATCGGGTCGTCGACCCGATGCGTCTGCTGCTCGTGGAAGGCCGCGGCTACCTCGAAGCGTGGTGCCGTTCGGCGCTCGGCGTGCGGTTGTTCCGGCTGGACCGCATCGACGAGGTGCGGGTGCTCGACGAACCGTCGTCGCCTCCGCCGCACGCCCGGCTGACCGATACGTCGGAGGGCTTGTTCCAACCCCGCGATGACCAGAAGATCGCCGTCCTTCTTCTCGAACCGGACGCGCACTGGGTCGCCGAGTACTACCCGGTGGACCACGCGGCGGAGCTCTCCGACGGCCGCACGCGTGTCCTCATGCGCTACGACGACTCGTCGTGGATGGTCCGCCTGCTCCTCGGACTCGGCGGTGACGTGCACGTGGAGCAGCCGGCCGAGCTCGCGGAGGAAGTGGTTCACCGCGCGGAGGAAGCGTTGCGCCGGGCAGATCACCTGCTGTCCACCCAAGACGTATAACGTGTGCTCGTGCCGTACACACCGACCCTGGCGCTGATCGCGCTCGGCCTGATCGTGCTGGTCGCGATCGGGCTCCGAGTCATCCGATCCTTGCGTCGATTCGCTGCCGCCCGCACTCTGGTGGGGGACAGGGTCGGCGACGGTGTCGGTCTGCTGAAGGCGCGGTCGGCCGCGCTGAAGGTGGCCTTCGCCGAACGGCGGCGCCCGGAACAGGCCCGTACCAGGGCGAACCCCGCGTACGATCGTCGTGGCGGGGGAGACAGGAGGATCACCAATGGGTAACCTCGGAGTCCCCGAGCTGATGATCATCGCTGTGGTGATCATTCTGCTGTTCGGCGCGAAGAAGCTGCCCGACATGGCCCGTTCGATCGGCCGGTCGGCGAAGATCTTCAAGGCCGAGACCAAGGGCCTGCGCGACGAGGACGCCGACGACGCTCCGGTGCAGCAGCCCGTGCAGCAGCCGGTTCAGCAGCTGCCGCCGGCTCAGCCGCAGGTCCAGCAGCCCGTTCAGCAGCAGCCTCAGGTCGCGCAGCCGATCGAGCAGACTTCGCAGAACAAGGCCAACACCAACTGACCTCCTGGTCCCGATAACTCGTAAGGACGGTCACTGAGGTGGCAAGTCCGTTCCGGTGGATCGCGGAGCGCCGGGAACGCGCCAAGCGCCGTCGGGGCAACCCCGACGGCACCATGTCGCTCAAAGAGCACCTGTACGAGCTGAGGCACCGGCTCGCGATGGCGATGATGATCATCACCATCGGTGCGATCTTCGGCTGGATCTGGTTCGCGGTGAGGCTCGGCCCGATCCCGTCGCTGGGCGACATCATGACCGGCCCCTACTGCCAGCCGGACCTCGCGCCGTTCCGGGTGCAGTTCCCCGGTGAGACCGGGTGCCGGCTGCTGCAGACGGAGCCGTTCGAGAGCTTCATGATCCGCCTGCAGGTGGGTGCCGCGGCGGGCGCGGTGCTGCTCAGCCCGTTCTGGCTGTACCAGCTCTGGGCGTTCATCACGCCCGGCCTGTACGCGAAGGAGCGCAAGTTCGCGCGCACCTTCGTGTTCTTCGCCGCGATCCTGTTCGCGGCGGGTGCGGTGCTGGCCTACTGGGTAGTCCCGCAGGGCCTGCAGGTGCTGATCAGCTTCGGTGGCGACCAGTTCATCACCGCGCTGACCGGTGGCAAGTACGTCTCGTTCGTCATCACGATGCTGTTCATCTTCGGTGTGAGCTTCGAGCTTCCGCTGCTCGTGGTCATGCTGAACCGGGCGGGCGTGATCAGTTACGAGACGCTGGCCAAGTGGCGCCGCGGCCTGATCATGGGTCTGTTCGTGTTCGCGGCGATCGCGACACCGGGCACCGACCCGATCTCGATGGTCGTGCTGGCGCTCGCGCTCACGGGCCTGTTCGAGATGGCGATCCAGCTCGCGCGCGTCCACGACAAGCGCAAGGCCAAACAGCGCGCGGACGAGGGCTGGGACTCGCTCGACGACGACGAGGCGGCACCGTTCGACTACACGCCGTCCGACGCCGCGGGCAACCTGCCCGGCGAGAAGGTTGCGGAGAGCACGACCGCTTCGGAACCCGCGAAGCGCGTGAACTACGACGACGCCACGTGACGCGGGCGGCCCTGCTGGTCTGCCCGGCGTCGGGCAAGGGGCGGGCGGCCCGGATGGCCGGGTCGACCGCCGCCGCGCTGCGCCCGCACGTCTCGTCGTTGACGCAGCTGGTCGCGCACGACGCCAAGGGCACGCTCGCACTGGCTCGCGAGGCCGTCTCCGACGGCGTCGACCTGCTGGTGGTGCTCGGTGGTGACGGGGCCGCTCACCTGGGCATCCAGGCCTGCGCGGGCACGTCCACGGCGCTGGGGATCGTGCCGGCGGGCACCGGCAACGACCTGGCGGCCGCGATCGGGTCCGCCTCGGTCGACGACGTGGTGTCCGGCACGCACAGGCAGCTCGACCTGGGCCGGCTGTCGACGGGACAGTGGTTCGCGACCGTCCTGTGCGCCGGGTTCGACGCCGCGGTCAACGAGCGGGCGAACGCCATGCGGTGGCCCGCCGGTCCGCGCCGCTACGACCTGGCGGTCCTGGCCGAACTGGCATCACTGCGTTCGGCACCTCTGCTCGTGACGACCGAGACCGACACGTTCTCTCTCGACGCCACCCTCGTGGCCGTGGGGAACACACCGAAGTACGGCGGCGGCATCCCGGTGTGCCCGGCCGCCGACGCCTCCGACGGACTGTTCGACGTGACGGTCGTGGAGCGCGCCAGCAGGTCGGTGCTGGCCCGGATGCTGCCGACGTTGCGCACCGGCAAGCACACCGAGCAGCCGTTCGTGCGGACGTTCCGCGCGCGTGAGGTGTCGTTGTCCGGTGGCAACGACTGGGTCGCGTACGCCGACGGCGAACGCCAGGAAGCGTTGCCGGTCTCAGTTCGCACGGTCCCAGGCGCTCTCACAGTTGTGGGTCGCTAAATTCTAGGGTTGTTCGTTCGCTTTTGATTCGGTGGGGAAGCAATGGAGACGCTGGAGTTTCAGTCCGAGGCGCGTCAGCTGCTGCAGCTGATGATCCACTCGATCTACTCGAACAAGGACACGTTCCTGCGCGAGCTGGTCTCGAACGCCTCGGACGCACTGGACAAGCTGCGGCTGGAGTCGTTCCGCGACAAGGACATGAAGGTCGACGTCGACGACCTCCACATCGTGATCGAGTCCGATCCCGCCGAGCGCACGCTGACCGTCCGGGACAACGGCATCGGCATGACCCGCGAGGACGTCGTGCGGCTCATCGGCACGATCGCGAAGTCGGGCACCGCGGAGTTCCTCCGCAACCTCAAGGAGCAGCAGGCCTCGGGGACGTCCGACCTGATCGGCCAGTTCGGCATCGGCTTCTACTCGTCGTTCATGGTGGCCGACAAGGTCACCCTCGTGACGAAGTACCCGCACGCCGAGAAGGGTGTGCGCTGGGAGTCGACCGGCGAGAGCACCTACACGATCGAGGACGTCGACGACGCGCCGCAGGGCACCTCGGTCACGTTGCACCTCAAGCCGGCCGACGACGAGGACCGCCTGCCCGACTACACCGAGCCGGCCAAGATCCGCGAGATCGTCAAGCGCTACTCGGACTTCATCACCTGGCCCGTGCGCCTCGGCGGCGAGGAGATCAACTCCCGCAAGGCCCTGTGGGCGCGCCCGGCCTCCGAGGTGACGGAGGAGGAGTACGCCGAGTTCTACCGCCACATCAGCCACGACTGGAACGCCCCGCTCGAGACCATCCGCATGCAGGCGGAGGGCACCTTCGAGTACCAGGCACTGCTGTTCCTGCCCGCCCAGGCCCCGCTGGACCTGTTCATGCGCGACGGCAAGCGCGGCGTGCAGCTCTACGTGAAGCGCGTCTTCATCATGGACGACTGCGCCGAGCTGATGCCCGAGTACCTGCGCTTCGTGAAGGGCGTCGTCGACGCGGCCGACCTCTCGCTGAACGTCTCGCGCGAGATCCTGCAGCAGGACCGCCACATCCAGCTGATGCGCCGCCGCCTGGTGAAGAAGGTCCTGTCCTCGATCAAGTCCCTGATGGGCACGCGTCCGGACGACTACAAGAAGTTCTGGAGCGAGCTCGGCGCGGCCCTGAAGGAGGGCCTGCTCTCCGACCCCGACAACCGCGACGCGATCCTCGAGGTCTGCTCGTTCGCCTCGACGCACTCCGCCGACGAGCTGACCACCCTGGCCGACTACGTCTCACGGATGAAGGACGGCCAGGAGCACATCTACTACATGACCGGCGACTCGCGCGTGGCCGTCGAACACTCGCCGCACATGGAAGCGTTGCGCGCCAAGGGTTACGAGGTCCTGATCCTCACCGACCCGATCGACGAGATGTGGGTCGACTCGGTGCCCTCGTTCGACGGCAAGCAGCTCCAGTCCGTCGCCAAGGGCCAGGTGGACCTGGAGACGGAGGAGGAGAAGTCGGCCGCCTCCGCCAAGGCCGCCGAGTTCGCCGACCTGCTCACGTGGCTGAAGGAGCAGCTGGAGGAGAACGTCAAGGAGGTCCGGCTCTCGTCGCGCCTGACGACCTCGCCGGCGTGCGTGGTGGGCGACGCGCACGACATCACTCCCACGCTGGAGAAGATGTACAAGGCGATGGGGCAGGAGCTGCCGAAGATCAAGCGGATCCTGGAGCTCAACCCCGGGCATCCGCTGGTCGAGGGGCTGCACAAGGCGTTCTCCGCGGGGGAGCGCGAGTCGCTGGCCGGTTCCGCCGAGCTGATCTACGGGCTCGCGTTGCTGGCCGAGGGTGGCGAGCTGGCGGATCCGTCGCGGTTCGTGCAGCTGGTGGCTGAACGGGTGCAGCGCACGTTCTGACGGTTGGGCTGCTGATGGGCCCGGTTCGCTTCGGCGAGCCGGGCCTTTTGGCGCTTGCGGTCGTGGGGCGCTGGTCGGCCTTGAAAAGCCGGGCTGAGAAGGGCCCGGCCGATCCGAGCACGTAGCACCTCGCACCCAAAGTCAAGCCCCAATCGCAGTCGTGCGTGGTTGCGCTGGCACCGCCGATTTCCGGCATTACCGCTTACCGGGTCGGCATCAGGCCTTTACCGGCTCGCTCCGCTTCGCCACGGCCGAAGGCCCGGCGGTCACGCGACCGTGGTGATGAGGTTACGTCTCGGTTTTTGGTCCGGGTCCAGCCAGCTCGGTGCGTAGAACGTCGGTAGGCCGTGCACCATTGTCACTTCCCACTCGCTCTGGTGGATGAGTGTGTGGTGATGGCGGCAGAGCAGCACGGCATTCTTGACCGACGTGTCGCCGCCGTTCGCCCAGTGATGGACATGATGCGCGTCGCATTGTTTCGGGGGTCTGCCGCAGATGGGTCGACCTTGAGCGCGCCTTCCGAGTTTCCTCGGGCACGTTTCTCAAGGTCGCCCGCCGAACCGGACGTGCGCCTCTCA
>NZ_JBEXJN010000009.1:0-206294 GCF_040609115.1 Lentzea sp. NPDC004782 | reverse complement strand
CGCTTCCGTGTTGGCATGATGTCACATTACCCGCTTACGTGGGCCGGGTCACCCGGCCGACGTACGCGGTGGACGTTCACCTGCGGTCGTGGGGTGGGTTCGGGTCGTTGCCGGGAGCGATGGTGTCGCTGTCCCTGATGTGGCCGTCGCGACCGTGAATCCGCAGCTCGCCACCACCCGCGTTGCCGACGATCTCCCGACCGCGCGCGATGGCGTCGGCCTGGGTCTCGTGGTGGCTGCTCGCTCGCGAGGATCCCGGAGCGACGACGTCCCAGCCGCCCCGCTCGTTGTTCGGCGCGACGTGCCGCTCGTTCTCGGTCACTTCGGTGACCTCCTGACTTGAGTAGGGTCATGTAGACCACGACGGCATGACCACCGAACAGTATCGGAGGAGTTCTGTTTACCTAGTGGGTGCATGAAACGTCCATTCAGGGCAGAGGCTAACATGGTGTCTACGGGTGTATGGAACCCGCAGGAGGCCGAGGTGTCGGGTGAAGATCTTTTTCGGCAGTTCTGAGCTCGCACGCGTCTGCAACGACGACAGGGAGCGAGCTCAGGTCTACGGCGAGCCGCTGGCCTCAACCCTGCGCCGGCGTCTCGGGGAGATTTCTGCCGCCTCCCACCTGGCTGAACTGCGGCGATTCCCGGCGGTGCGGCTGAGGCAGGACGCCACGCGCGGTGACGGATCGTTGCTCGTCGCGCTCGGGCGTGTCGCTGATCTTCGGGTACGGCCTCGGTACGATCCGCCTCCGATCTTGCCGGACGGCCGGCTCGACGAGTTCGAAGTGCGGGAGCTCGTGGTGGCGGCCATCGCGGTCGCGGCATGACCACGCAGGGAAGTCACCATCTGAGAGGTATCCGATGACACTCGGCGCCGAACCGCTCGAGTACGTCCCCCAGTCGTCGGCTTCGCCGGGGGAGACGCTTAAGGAGACCCTCGAGGAACTAGGCATCACCCAAGCCGACCTGGCTCGCCGGACCGGGATCTCAACGAAGCACCTCAACCAGATGATCCAGGGCACGGCGGTCCTGACACCGGAGACCGCAGAGGTGCTCGAGCGAGTCACCGGTTTGCCCGCGGTCGCATGGAACCGGCTTGAGGCTGCGTGGCGGGCGCAAGCGGTTCGGGCGTCGGAGGACGAGAAGCTCAGCGAGCACCTGGACTGGCTCGACAACTTCCCGTTGGCGGAACTGGTCGTCAGGAAGATCCTGCCGGACAAGAAGAAGTCGGTGCAGAACCTGCGGCGCTTGCTGAACTTCTTCGGAGTCGCTGATCCCGGTCTCGCCGAAGAGCTGTGGGCGGGCTACCGGGTGGCGTTTCGCAGATCTGCGAAGATCGAGCCCAACGACTATTCGGTGCTCGTGTGGCTGCGCCACTCGGTGCTGCGCGCCCGCCAGGTCGAATGTCAGCCGTTCCGCCGGGACGAACTGGTCCGGTCGCTGCCGGAGATGCGCGCCCTGTGCCGCCGGAACCCGGAGTCCTGGCTGACGGAACTGCCCGCGTTGTGCGCACGTGCCGGTGTCGCGCTCGTGTTCATGCCGGCCATGCGGGGCACCCACGTCTCGGGAGCGACCAGGTGGCTCACCCCGGAGAAGGTCCTGATCGCCCTGACGGACAGGCACAAGAAGGACGATCGGTTCTGGTTCACGGTCTTCCACGAAATCGGGCACGTTCTCCTGCACGGCAAGCGGCTCACGTTCCTGGACGGGGATCCGTTGAAGTACGACGAGGATCCCGCGGAGGACGAGGCGAACCGGTTCGCCGCAGAGATGTTGATCCCCACACGCTATTCGTACGACTACGAGCGGCTGCGGGGTCGGCCCAGGCCGTTCACGAAGATCGAGGAGTTCGCCGAGATGGTCGGCATCTCACCAGGTGTGGTCGTCGGCCGTCTCCAGCACGACGGTGCGCTGGCGTGGTCGGAGGGCAATGGCCTCAAACAAGGATTCGAGCTGATTCTCGACGAACTGGTGTGACGGCAGGGCGTTGGATCTCGGCAGCGAGGCGGCCGCTGATGGTGCTGCCGGTGCCGGTGACAGACGTGGGGTGGATCGCGTCGGCTACCAGCGACGTCGACCTGGCGCTGCGGTTGCTGCTGCAGCTCTCACCTCCGGTGGAGGTGCTCACCTCCGCACTGGCGCGGCTGGGACCGCTGTACAGCCATCTGGAGAACCCGGTCCACAACGAGTTCATGGTGCCCGCCGACCACCAGCACCGAGAGGTGCCGGAGCTTCTCAAGAAGCACGGTCACATCCACCGGTTCAAGAAGCGGCGGCTGGCCAACATGTTCGACGTGGTCGTGAGGAAGTAGGGCTGCGAGCCGCAGATGCTTACGAGGAACGCGGAAGTGGTCGATGCGTTCCTCGAGGTGTGTGGCGGCTGGACGCGGAAGGCGGCGGACAGGCGGAAGTTCGCCAACGACGGGCCGGGCCGAGGTCATATTTTGGCGAGATGGTGCAGTTCGAGACCACCGCGGCCGTGCGAGCATCGGATCGACCGCATACAAAGAGAAAAGTACTTTCTCCGCGGGGAGAGCTCGTTCGATTCAGCTGGACGCGTGGCGACTGGGACGTGGACACGAGCGAGATGAGCCAAGGCGAGGGTTGGGTTCAAGTCGCTACCGACTTGAACCCCCACGTGTCCGAGGACGAAGCCGCACACTATTCACCCACGTAACCCTTCCTGGACCCGAGTAGCGCACCTGGCCCGTCTGGCACATCAGACCCGTCCCACGTTGTCCACGCGGGACGGGTCTGATGCTGCGGAGATGAAGGCCTCTGCCTGCAAAGATGTGACCGCGGGACACGGGACAGGCCGAACCGCATGTGTCCCGGCGCGAGGAGATGCACTTCAGGGGTGGAGTAGTCGAGGGGCCCGGTACCGGGACCGCGGACGCTTACAGAAGGCTTGTCAATCCGTAGCGTCCTGGAAGCAGGTGACTCGTCACCACCACGATCGACCGCAGCACCACACACCACACGGCGATACGAGACCACTCGATCGCAGCGCCGAGCCCATGAACCCGCTACCTCGCCGGCGAGTCTTCAGTGAGCTGATCAGCGAGTGCGAACCCTGCAGTCGACCGCAGGGTATGCCGCAGCTACGTAAGTCGTCGGCCGGGTAGCTGGCCACCAGCGGAGAGAGGACGTCCGTCGTGTTCGCACGGCAGCGCCTGTAACGTCGAAGATCTACTGAGCGACAGCCCGTTGACGTCTCGTAGAGGCGGCTTGTAGAGCGCCGCTCTGGGTGGAGGTGGGCATGACGGCGTGGTATGAGTTAGTGAGTCTTCCCGACTCTGCGCGTGCCAAGCTGATCGCACCAGTGCGGGAAGCAATAAACATGCCTCTTCATCTTCCCGGCTGGCATACGTTGCCGATTGGCCCAAAGATCTGGGACTTGTACGCTCAAAAGATCACCGGTCACGTCGAGAACTTTGTTTCTGAATGCACTGCGCCTCCACTCTCCGTCGGTTTCAATGGAATTAAGGACTGGCTTCAAAACCTTCTTGAAATCCGCAGCAGCATCCTGTCGCTCACGCTCGCTTTGGCTCCGTTCAGGAATTTCGACGAGTTCGCTGCGAGAAATATGCTAGGTCTCATCGATTTGAGCCTATTAGATATATCTCGGCGTCTGACAAGCGGTGGTCCGTTCCTCGTCGAAGAAGATATTCGAGACAGCGTCGGATGGCTTAATGTCGAATTAGTGGACGATCGGGCTGATCTGATCTCTCTTGCGTTCAAAATTGACTCTAACGAGCTCTATGATGCCAACAACGAGTTTAGTCCTAGTCGGGTATTCTCACATTACTATCAACGGGCTGGCGAACTCCTTGATGTCGTACTTCCTCACCTCGGGTCTCTTAACCTCCCGGCAACCAGCGATGTGCTCGTTGCGGTGTCCACGGTAGGTTGGATTCTTGCCTGCGAGGATCCGGTAACGGCTTACTGCTCGATGGATTCGCTAAAGAATCGGCTTCTGGGATCGCGAGGATCGGACGCGGCCAGGCAGGCACTACAATATCTCCGAAGAAGCGAGCCCGAACTACGCCAAGGTCGCATCAGAATCAATCAGACCTTCTTACGTTTGCTGGCACATCTGGACGATGATGAAGAATCGCATCTCGCACTTGCCGATCTGTATAAGAGAATGATTGAAGGGCCCTTCAGGAAATATGGTTGGGTTCATCATTGCTTAAGTGTGGGGAAGTGGTCGGAGCCGCCCATGCTGACACAAATGCGTGATGCACTGGTTGCTCAAGGCGGATGGCTTGGTGGTCTTGCGCAGCAAGCCGTAATTAGGGACGTAAGGAACGGCGAGGCGCACGAAACGCTTTTCTGGGACGGAGTCAAAGAGGTCTTTGTTGTAGAGGGGGCGGAGGTAGAGGATGACGTCGTAGCGCATGCCATCGTCTTGATCGATGGCTTTGCGCGAGGCTGCGAAGCTGCTGTTTCGTGGTTTCACGGGCTAAGTGCCGAGCACAAACCGATTCGTCCGTTGATGGAAGATCCTGGAAGGCTTTCCTCGTGGAGGCGGGCCGAGGCGATATTCGGAACCAACGGACTAAAGTTGATTCGCGCGAATTTCAATTCGAAGGTCGCTAGAGTCGTCTGTGCCTCCATCGCACAAGAGAACATTAATCCATGTTTGCAGTCCTTGGTCGCGTGCAGCGGATTATTGCCGCATGTCGAGAGATTTGAAGTTTTCACAGCTGAATCTGTGGAGTCAGTGGTGGTTGCGTCCAGAGAATCGCTTGAGCGGGCGCTGCCAATCTGGGAAAAAGCCATCGACATGCTTTCGATGATGCCGCTATCGACTTTTCTTCCAGTTAACCTAGATTCACGTCTTCGTTCTGAAAGTCTAATGAATGCAACGCGCTCGGTGGCGTGGATCGCTGTAGACGATTTCCTTGATGCGTTTGATGGTAGCGCGGAGAGCTGGGACGCGGAAGAACTTGAACTTTTTTCTCGCCGCATTGAGATTACTCGGCTAGCTATTGGTAGCTGTCTATCTGCCGTTCCGGCAACTGCTCGTTTCAGAATGCAGGTTGTCAACAATGCCGTCGAAGAAGTGTTGTCTCTTGTTCGTAGCAAAAATTTCCCTGCGAGCTGGCATTCTGTTGAGAGATCTGGACTGGTAGAGCGGTTTCGGCATTGGTGGGTTGAGTGGGGACCGGTGCCTAGGCTACCTACGGTAGTAACTCCTTCCTCACTCTCGCGGGAGGACGCGAAGCGCCCCATGTTAAGAGCTGCGCCCTGCGATTTGAGGCTGCACACGCTGTGATCGCTGGTCGTCAACCTTGTAACCGCATCTGCCGTAACACCTGAGAAGTTTCCGCGCTGCTTTCTGATTGGTTGGTGCATGAAGTTCACCGTCTCGCCGCGCCTCTTGGATCACTTTGGCGTAGCTATGTACAACACAGTAACAAAAGCTATCGCAGAGCTGTGTGCAAATGCTTACGACGCGGATGCAAAAATTGTGAAAATCAACTATACCGACTCCCAGATTGTCATTTCTGATGATGGCCTCGGAATGACCACGTCAGATATGAAGGAAAAGTACCTTCATCTTGGCAGGGATCGGCGTGGAGACGAGAGCGAGAACGGAGAACTAACTCAAAGCGGTCGGGCGGTGATTGGGAATAAGGGGATCGGAAAGCTTGCTGGCTTTGGCATTGTTCAGACGATGACAATCGAGACCTGGAAGTCTGGTGAGAAGACGCGGCTTACTCTCGATCGAGACGCCTTGGATACGGTCGAGGAGTTGGAGTCCTTCGATCTGCAGCCCACGGTAACCAAGGTTCGAAGTAAGACTTCATCCGGAACTACTATTACGCTTAGTGACTTCCTTGAGGAGGTTAAAAGGCCCGAGGATGAGGTCTTGCGTGCGTATTTAGCACGGCACCTGCCGGCGCGCCACGACTGGCAGATCTTTGTCAATGGTGTTAAATGCAGCCCGGGGTCCATACCGGGGAAAAAGTTAGGATCAATGACGTCATCGAAGGACACGGCAGGGTGCGTGGGTACTACGTCATTGCGAACGATCGGCGCAGTCTGGAACCCGGCTTTAGCGTCCGAGTTCGAGATCGTATTGTTCAGGACACCGGCCTATTCGGCCTAAATCAGCAGACACACGGTTACTTCAATATTACTCGTATCGTGGGTGAGCTGGAGCCGGGACTTTATTGACCCTATCAAGAAGCCGTCTAAGTCTTCCTTGAAGTCTCGGCGAGGCGGATTTGTTATTAATACGAGTCGTAGTGGATTCAATCCAGAGGATGAGTCGGTACAAGCACTGGAAGAGTATGCGCGTCAGAAACTCGAAGAGATCGCGAGTGGCCTGGCCAAGGAGAGAGCAAAAGAACGCAAGAGGGCGGCCATCGAGCGTAATCCGGCAGTCGAGAAGCGCTTGAAGGCTCTGGGGCCCGAGCTCTATGAGAAGTTGAATAAAACCCTCGATTCGATAATTGATAAGCTTGCGAGAAATGAGAAAAACGAGACTGTCGATGAAATTGTAGACCCGACGCGGCTCCAGAGGTTGTCATAGCGGTGATAGGTGATCGGGCGGCCATCTGCGTAGCGCAGCAGGCGTCCGTTCATCGGTGCGCTGCGGTGTTCAACATGCTGGAGCAGGTGCCACATCAGTGTGGGCGAGACCGGTTGCCAGCGTGAAGTCTCGCCTTTCTCACGCAGATAGACCAGGCACTGCTCCTCGTCGAGGTCCTTGGGCCGTAGGGCCAGTGCCCCACCACGGCGAGCAGCGGTTTCGGTGTGGAACCGGATGATCAGCGAATCGAGTTGCGGATCGTTGCCGGTGGTCGCGACGACCTCGTTGAGCTGGTCCATCTGCTTGCCGGACAACGCCCGTCGATTGCTGGGCTGACGTCGGGGCTTCGCCACCTTGGCAGCCGGGTTGGAGCGTTCGTCGATCAGTTCGTCGTTGACAGCGTGCCGATAAAGGCAGCGCAGCGCGGCGATGAGATGTTCGGCCGCGGAATTGCCGTTGCGGGTGTTACGGCGAACCGTCAGGTTGGCCTTGATGTGCTGGACGAGCCGCTGGATATCGGTGGGGGTCCTGTCGCTCAGAGAGATGTCCGCCCACTGGTCCAGCACGCGGTTCCAGTACGGGGTGTAGGCGCGGCGGGTGCCGTCGCTGACCGCGGCAGCGACGACTGGGATGTATTCGGCGAAGGTCGGGGCCGGTGGCTTCACCGTGTTGAGCAGGTCCTCGGCAGTCACGCCCATCCGGTCGAGAACCAGGCGGGCGGCATCGAGCTCAGCCTGGGTCGGTGCGCCGGTCATTCGTCCTCACCACCTGGAAGAACGGGGAGCACCAGCTGGTCCAGTGCGAAGGGTGGGAACACCGTGATCGACTGGCGGTCGAGGTGGGCCGTGAGCAGTACCCGGTCCCCGGAACTGAGGTCGGCCGCGCGGCGGGCGTCGGCGGGCAGCCGGAGATAGCCCTCTTTGGTGGGCTTGAAGACGCCGTGTGGATCAGCGGTGGCGACGAGCAGGCCGTGGTGTTCGCGGATGCTGAGCCGGGTGCCCGCGTTCCAGTCCAGTGCGGCTGTGACGTGGCGGTCTGCGACGCGGCCGCGGTGGTCGACGGCGGCCATCCGGTACAGCACGTTCGTCAGACGAGGTGGCCGTGACGCGGGGACCACGATTAGTGGAAGAGGTTGACCAGCGGCACGGGCGGCTGCGTCCGAGCCTTTTCCTGGCGCCGTGTCAGGGACGATCGGACGGATGTAGGAAATGGTCATCGAACGCCACCTGCCTGTGGCGCCGAAACGCAAAACAGGTGCTCAAGTGGACTTGAGCACCTGCCACGCAGACGTCGCAAATTTGCGACATTTCCGTGTCCGAGGACGATCTTGCTCGCTAAGCACACGCCTCATCTAGCCCAGGGCCTGTCCCGGCCGTCCCTTGTGGCGACGGTGGTCAGGACGGGTTGCGGGACGGCTGAAACCCAGCATCTGCCTGGGTGAACAGTGCGATTGGCAAGTGCGGGACAGGGTGCAAATCCTGTCCCGCACGCGTGTCTCTGAGTCTTGAACTGCCCTGCGGGAGTCGGCCTCAGACGGGACGGGACACGTCGAGCGTGAGGCGGCGTCCCTGGGTGGGGGCTCAGTGCTTGCCGACATGCAGCTGACGGCGGTGGCAGTAGGGCTAGGCTTCCTCGATCCCGGTCAGATGCGAAGGATGGCGGATGGCAGACACCGAAGGGTTCGTCGTCAGCGTTGGGTTCTACACGCCTTTTGACTTCACCATGACTGATATTCTCATACGTCCCTCGCCGTGGGTTGGTCCGACAGGTATGGGTGCCAAGGGCTTCCGTCCGGAGACTTCAGAACCAGTGCTGCTTATCGCAGAAGACACACCGCTTCAGTTTTCGATCCCAGACGGAAGATTCTCGAAGGAATCCTTGGAGAGGCTCCATGTTCTTCGTTTCAATGCAGATCAAAGGATGGCAACGGGCCAAGCGTTGGGGGAGGAGCTCAGACAGGGGGCAAATCCTCCGGATCTCGAATGCGTCAGTGGGTCGAATTCATTTGGAATCGAGTGCACTCAGCTGGGCGCTCCGGGGCGGCGAGAGGTGAACGCCTTCTTTCGATCCGTTCGTGAAGCGTTGGAAGCGGCGCCTATGCACTACTTTGGAGGGCTTCTCGGCGCGTCGGTTCAAATCAGCTTCGGTGACAGCAGTCGTGATATCGGCAGACCGTTCAGAAGGACTGACTTCGCTTCGGCTGAGGCCTTGATTGAGGCCATGAATGGCTATCGCCTAAACATTGATGACTTCAAGAGTGATGAACTGCCGTCGGACCGGCTTCCGAGCGGGCCTCTGCTGCTTGGCGAAGTTCCGGGTAGGGATACCTACTCGCGGGTCTACGCCAATCCGCTGCTTAATGGAGCGCCGGACAGCTACTTCTACTCGGTTCGCGGGTTTGAAGTCGTCCTGGGTTATGCATCAGGTTACACGAAGACGGATGCTGAGGTGGAGGTTCGACGGCTTGTTGATCAGCATGACAAACCCGGAGTTGACGTGCTCCTGATAGCTGTGGGGGCGCCTGATCGAGCTGGACTTTCCTATCCTTCCGACACCATGTTTGGGACGTTCTACCTAGAGTGTGGGGACCCGATTACGAAGCCGAAACATATCGATCGGGTTGTCATGCACCTTTGGGACAGTGGGGAGGTCTGGGATATAGTCGAAGCGAAGAGGAAATTGTTTGGCCCGCTGTACTCGGGTGTGTCTCCTGCGCACAGAACATGGTCGAATGAAGTTACGTCCGTTCGAGACTAAAACGGTGGATGCGCCTGTCAGGTTGGCTGCACCGGAGGAACGTGCGGTGCAGCATCAACGTTGTCACCGACCGGGAAGCGTTCGCTCTCGTTCAGGACACCGGACTGCTCGGTGTTCCACTGCTCGACTATCGCCCGGCCGAGACCCTTGAACTGCTTCCCAGAGGAGACTAAGGCACCGCGTTCACGTTGTTGATCAAGGTGAGTCATCGTCGCACCACACACTGATCTGCGTGGTTGCGCCGTGTGACCGTTCGACGTTACAACGCTTCGTTGTGAACCTCGCCAGCGCCCAACCCTGACACCAGAAGGACGTCGGGTCCTCCGAGTGGCCCCCAGCCGCTGAAGTTGCTCACCGCGGACTTGATGGTTGTTCGGCTGTTCTCCGACCAGTGATCGGCCTTTGTCGCGAAGATGAGTGTGTCGGCGCGCAGCCATGCTGCGGCTTGGCACTTCTTGGCGACTTCGCTTCGTCCTCTCCTGCCCACAATGTCGTCGCCAGAGGATTTGCACTCGGCCACTGTGATCGTGTCGTCGATGTAGGTGACGAGGTCGACCTCAACCTGTGGGGCGCCGTCTTTTGTGAACACGACCTCTGCCGCGTCGTCGAAGGGGCTTCGAGGATCTGGCCTGCCATTGAACAGTTGACGGGAAAGCAAGGCAGGTACGTCGCCGTTCTCGGCGAGGAGATGTCGCGCCACCGGATGCAGGTCGTAGAACCACATGGGCTCCGTCGTGGGTGCCTTCCAGGACCAAAGATCGAGATCGTTGGAGGCGTCACAACGCTGACACGTCCAGCGTTGCTTGACCCTGTCGAGCTGCATGAACTGTGTCTGCTCGCATGTGGCGCATCGCAGGACCAGGCCGCGCCGAACGACGCCAGCTCGTGCAGCGGCGTCGATTCGCTCGCGTACATCGCTCTCTGTCAGGTCTGGGCTTCGGGCGCAGAGCCCGGCGAAGGTCAGCACGCCTTCCGAGCTGGAAAGTGCCACGCCTTGATGATCTGGATAGGCGGTGCTCGTTGTTGAGCTTCTCGTCAGCATTGCGCGCAACGCGGGTAGCAGCGGTCCGCCGAACAACTCCAGGAAGGCATGCCGCCCGCCGAGCATCTTGGCCAGGAGTATCGCTCTTCTGCCGGCCTCGCTCGGCCGTACGTCGAGTCCATGTTCCAGCCCTTTGACCTTGACCCATGCCTGCAGGCTGAGGTCGCGCAAGGCTACGCTCGCGAGCCGGTTCTCTGGGCGGATGCCGGCGGCGACGAAGTCGAATCGCTCAGCTTGGTAGGTGATGCCGTCCCTGCTGCTTCTCGTCCAGGTGGGCATCGCTACCGGTGGCTCGGCGAACAGTTCAACGCTGTCGATGCCTCGGCGCCGTACAGCACGACCGGGGCGCCAGCTGACGTCGATGTGCCAAGGCGTGTTCGCCTGGTGAGGGAATTCGGGGTGGATGACCACTGGTGGCGGCAGGGGAGCTGCCATTGCGGTAGTCAAGGTGTCGTCCACTGTCACCGGGATCGTGGTGATGACGTCCCACCGCCCTTGCAGCGCCTGCCTGATCGTCGCATTTTGCTTCCACGAGAGTTCACCATCTTTGATGGCCCGAAGCGCATTCTTCTGCGCGGTCGGACTGATGATCGGGTCTGCGGCACTCAATCGTTCGTGTGCCTCCTGGAGCCGCTCACCGGACAGCGAGATCGTTGTCAGCGCCAGTGATCCGCCGCGGCGAGCCAAATCGCGCGCCAGGCTGTTGACCCGGAGTCCGACGGCCGTCGGAATCTCCTCTTGGGTGCTTACGAGCACTGAAGGCAGCCAATAGGCCCCGCCGAACGTCAGTCGCCACAAACGGGCAAGGGCGAAGTCGTCGGCGGTATCGCCGATCACGAGCACCCCAGTCTGGTGGCGTGCCGGTCCAGAGCTGATTTCTGTCAGCCGCGTCAGAGCACGTTGATTTGCGGTTGGTGTGCGGCTCGTGTCGACTCCGACAGCGACGCCGGGATGCCAGACGAGGTCGTTCGGGAGTTCGGTACCGATGCCGCCGAGCAGCCAGCTGGCCAAGCCGATCCGAACCGCGTCCGTGACGGACGGTTCCGCGTTGCTTCGTGAAGGTGCGACGGCCATGCCGGCATGGGACGCGATCGCTGCCCCGAGGACTCCACCCCAGTCGGCCGGGCAAGCGAGCACCGAACCTGCCCACCAAATACCCGGAAGATCGGTTATGGGTGTGAAGTTCGTGCTGTCGTCTTCCTCTTCCAGCGACGTGAGCGCTTCATGCCACCCTGCGTAGACGTTGCTCTGATAGCTCGAGCACACGGCGGCGATCTGATCGCGGGCTGCCTCGCTCGAGATGCTGGGGATTTGGACTGCCAGGGTGGGAGTCGGCATCTGATCGAACTGCTCGCTGGTCAGCGGTTCTGCTTCTTCGCCAGCGAATGCAACGTCTTCGGGTGCGAAGACTGCGAGGTCACCAATGGTCGGGTGGTAGTTCACCACGTAGTCCGGATCGTATGCGCGGCATGCGCGCAGCAACGTCGGGTGGACTTTGCCGTCGTGGTGCGGAACGACTGCGAACCCCGCCCCGCCCCAGATCTTGCAAGCACGATGAATTGCACGCCTGGCCCAATAGCTCCAGTGGACGTCGCCATCGATCACGATGACGACGCGCGGCGGTCGCAGTGTCGTGCTGATTGGCGCATATGACAAGGGTCTATCCGACGGCATGAGCAACTGAATCACGAAGTCAGCGGCTCTCGTCGGATCTGAGAGCGTGTCGGGCTGATCGTTGCGAGCTGATCTTCCCCTGTCCCGACGGGTTCTAGGAGCGGCCACGTCTCCATGATCACGGAGAGCGGTGCGGTCGAGGCCTCGATCGTGCCGTGGCCCGCGTGAGGTAGCGACAGCTCCGGCAGGGGATGCGAGCGGCGAAGCCTGCCAAGTGTGGCTTCTTCTTGGACGGGATGGGCGCAGCGGGCACCGTTCGGCCGTCGAGCGCGGTCAGAGTGCAGCAGCTGCCCGCCAGTCGAGCTGAGCATGGGCGTACTTCTCTGCCGCCGGGTTCAGCTGAAACATGTACTGGCGGATTCCGGGGCTGCTTTCATCGGACAGCTTGCGCATGACATAACCGGCCCAGTAGAGCTGCATCGTGTTCTTTCGAACGGTCGCCTCGTTGCTGCCAGGAATCTTGTCGGCCAGCTCGCGAACCGTGAATGATTTCGCCGGTGCGTCCCACAGGACGTAAAGGATCGCGCGGTACCGATCTTTGATAGGTAGTGGCGTCACGGATGGCTGCTGTTCGTCATGTAGGTCGTCTTTGAGGAACTCGCGAACAGCATCCGTTGCCGACGGTTCGATACGCCAGCGGTCACGACCGTAGGCGCGGTTGCGGGGTACGAACTCGACCGCACCAATCCTTTGAAGTGCCTGCAGTGCATATGCGATGGACCCAGGATTGCGCGGTGGCCCGCCTCTCGCCGCTTCCGCGGCGATCAAGGATTCTGGCGCCGCCTCAAGGAGTCGGCGAAGGAGGTACCGCTTGAGGGTGAGTCCTTGTGGGCTCAAGCTGTAGAGAGCGGCAAGAATTCGGTCGTTCATCTAGCACGCCCTTACCGTGGCCCGGTCGGACGGCTCGAAAGTGAGCGAACTTGCTATCTCGGCTATCAGCTCAACGGACTGATCCGGGTCAAGAGCGGTCCGCTGCAGTGCCGTGAAACCGTGCTGTACCAACTGGCATACCGTCAGATCCTCGATGTACCGGCCGGTACCCGAATCCTCCACGTACACGACGTCGTTGTGTTGCCGGTGAGGAAAAGCGAGGTGGAAGTATGAACCTCCGGGCCGAGCGTCGAGGTGGCTTCCGTGCTCCAGAACCTGCACCGTGAACCGCTCAAGCTCCGACAGGTGTATCAGCTGGAGGAGCGCGGCGTTCGTGGTATCTGGGCCACCAATTACACGTCGAACAGCGTCTTCGGTGAGCAACACCTCGACGGCTCGTTGACTCTTGGCGGCGCTAAGGCGGTCAAGCCAGCTTTCGTGCGCCTCCGCCCGCCGCGCTGCATTGTCGCCTGGATAGGTCGGGCGACCCATCTCCTGAGCCGCAAGACGGTATTCGGGAGTGTGGAGGCAGCACGGGATCACGTCCGCGCCAAACACACGGAGCGTCGCCGCTTCAAGGTAGGCCTCGTCGATGTCCTCGGTCGCGTTGAGGGTGAGGCTGTTCGCGTGAGTGCTGGCGGCGGTGCGCTTGTCGCGTGCGTGTTCAGCGCGCCTGGCCTCTCGCTTCCAATCGGCACTGGACACCCCGTAGACGTGTCCCAGCACCATGACGTCAAGTGGGTCCAACGGCTGAACGGCATTCTCGATCATGCTGAGCTTGGCGCTTGAGAATCTGGCCTTCGCGCTGGCTTCGGAGAGGCTCAGGCCAACGGTGTCCCGCCATCTGCGCAGAACGCGCCCAACGGACCGCTCTGCCATCGAAGCGCGAAAGTCGTTCTTCACCGGTGGGCCTCAGATCCTCGGTATGGGGTGTCCGGCGGCGCTGAGGCGGACAGGAGGTGTCCACGCCGCCGGACGGCTCGGGCGACCGCCGTGAGGCGGTCCGTGTCAAACTGAAATCAACGTCTCATCAGCACTTGGTCAGCGGAACGACCTGGCGGCGACATGCCGGCGACACGGGAGGTGGCGCGACGTGCGGGCATTCCGGACGGTCTTGGAGCAGAAGATCCGGGAACGGCGTCAGACCCTCCAGGAGTTCGTGGACTTCGCCGAGGCGTTCGCACGCGAGCACAACGAGCCGGGCACGATCGGCGTCCGGCATCTTCAGCGTCTTATCGCTGGCCGAAAGCCTTCTGGCGAGCCTCTCGGCCCGACCGTTCAGCCGACGACCGCACGCCTGTTGGAGAGGATCTTCGACGTCCGCATCGACGACCTGCTGTCAGAGCCGAGGCCGCCCGAGATCGTCGAGCGGCAACAGCCGGAGCGGGACGCGGTCGAGTTGGCCGCCGCGCTCGACTGGCTCGACGAGCGCGCGGCGTGGCAGCCAGGAACGAGCCGGTCGAAGGTACGCGCGAGGCTCGCGGAACTCGACCGGGGAAAGTTGCTGGACACGCGCGCGAGGCGGGCCAAGATCGGGCGGACGGCCATCGCTCGTGCGCTCGTCGACTACTACGGGGAGCGCGGCGTGTACCGAGCCGTCTACGCAGTCGGCGAGATCTTGACCAGCGTCGTCACCCGCACCGACTGGCTCGACCTGGCTTGCCCGCTCGACGGCGCCCACGATCTGCTCGCGCTCACCAACGAATCCGGCGACAACGCCACGCTCAGCGGCGTAGAAGCATCGGCGGCCGCGTCACGGCTCGCCGAGTCGGTCGCGCTCGGCGTGCGCTTTGCCAACCTGCCACTCTATCGCCTGGAGAGCGTCGACATTGGCCCTCAGCGGGTCGGTGGCCGCGTGGGTGTCGTGCCGTTCGTCGAGTACGCGCTCACTGCTGATCTGCTCGAACAAGAACTAGTCGATGCGGTCGCCGCTGGAACTGGCTCTCGGCAAACTCCCTTGCGGGACAAGCACTTGCCGAGCCTCGAATCGATACTCGATCTGTCGGGGCGTGTGTGTGCGGGTGGGGTTCTGGCGCTGTGTGCCATCGCTCGGCCGCATGATCAAGTCCGCGGTTCGGCAGACTACGCGCTGTTGGTGCAGGAGCGGTCCGGTCAAGTGCTGAACGCGGCCGGACGGCTCGCGGTTATCCCGAAAGGTTTCCACCAGCCTCTGACCGACGTGCGAGCCGAGGCAGCCGTAGGGGCCACGCTCCGGCGAGAGTTGGAAGAGGAGTTGTTCGGCCGCCCTGACGTCGATGCGACCGTTGGCGATGCGCGCTCGGCGGCGCCGATGCATCCGGGCCGTTGGTCGGAGCCGATGAAGTGGCTCGCCGAGGAACCGGCGCGGTTGCGGATGGAGTGCACGGGTTTCGGGCTGAACCTCGTCAGTGGGAACTACGAGTTCGCGAGTCTCGTCGTGATCGAGGACGAGGAGTTCTGGCGCCGGTTCGGCGGACAGGTCGTGGCCAACTGGGAGGCGGCCGGACTGCGGCTGTACTCCAGTCTCGACGGCGACCTGGTAAGCGAGCTGATCACGCAGGAGACCTGGAGCAACGAGGGACTGTTCGCGCTGCTCCAGGGCCTGCGTCGGCTGAGTGAGATCGGCGGCGACCGCGTCAGCCTGCCGCCAGTCGAGTGGCGGCTTGGTGACTGATCAGGTCTGGGACGGCCAACGCACCGTCATGACCACCGAGTCGTCGACGGCTTCCCACGAGTGGTCGATGCCAGGACCCCACATCACGTAGTCACCCTGGCGCGTCATCGTCGCGCTGCCCTCGGTGAGGTCAACGCGGAAGTTCCCTTGTACCAAGAGGACGAGGGTCGTGCGCTGGTCGTCTGAAGTCCACTCGACACGCTTGTCACCAGCAGGGTGATTGAACCACTTCACTTCGACGTCCTTCGACGACCGCACACCCTCGGACGGGTCGATGAAGTGCCCAACCAGCCAGCCACGCGTGGCGCTTCCATCCTCTGCGGCGTTGCCCTGGCTCCAGTTCGCGGTCACCGTATCTCCCACTCGATCGTTGGCACATTCACGCGGCTACCGCCGATCTCCTTGAGTCGGCGAAGCCCTTGCAGGAGCGCGAACAAGCCCTCGTTGCTCCACGCCTCGTCGGCCGCGAGCTCCTCGACGAGCTCGGCATCGGCACTGGAGTACTGGCGAAGGTTCGCCGTCTCCCAGTTGGCCTCGATCTGCCCGCCATACCGCTGCCAGAACTCCTCGTCATCGACGACGATCAGGAGGGGGAACTCGAAGTTCCCGCTCACCAGGTTCAGCCCGAATCCGGTGGACTCCATCCTCAAGCGGCCCGGCTCGCCGAGGAGCCAACGCATCGGCTCGGAAAGGCGGCTCGGGTGCATCGGATCAGCGCTGCGCTGGTCGCCCACCGTGTTGTCGATGTCGTGGCGGCCGAACAGCTCTTCTTCCATCTCGCGGCGCATCGTCGCACCCACCTGAGCGTCGGCCCGGAAGTCCGTCAACGGCTGGTGGAAGCCCTTTGGGATCACGGCAAGCCGACGCGCGGCGTTGATGACGTGACCTGAGCGCTCCTGCACCAGAAGAACGTAGTCCGCCGGACCTCGGAACGGGTCAGCAGGTCGAGCGAACGCGCACAACGCGAGTGTGCCGCCGGCTGTGAGGCGTCCGCCCACGTCCAGGACGGAGTCGAGGTCAGGTAGGTAGCGGTCGCGCAGCGGGAGCGCGCCCGACTTTGTGCCGTTGGACAGCGCGTCGACCAGCTCGCCCTCCAGGAGATCCATCGTCACGATGTACTCGACAAACGACGTGAGTCCGACCGAGCCGCCGATCGATTGCGGCCCTATGTCGACGCTCAGCAAGCGGTAGAGCGGCATGTTCATGAACCGGACGCCGAGCGAGAGCGACTCGGCGAGCCGCTGAACGGCTTGGTCGAACGCTTCCTCGTCGAGGGTGAGCTGTACGTCTCCGGCTGCGCGTTCGAGAGTGAGCCGGTCATGGGCGGCGACCATTGGGCAGGCCAGATCGAGCCAGTCCGCGCGCGTGAAAATGCTGGTGTCCGCCTCGACGCCGCCGAAGTGGGCGGCGTATCGGCCGTACCCGTCGGAGCGGTGGCCGTAGTAGCTCGCGAGTGCTTGAGCGACGGTGCCCTGATCGACGCGTCCGCGACGACTTCCCCTGTCCCGCAAAGCATTCACGTCGATCTGAACGAGACGCGACGCTACGGCGCGGCGTGCGGCTCCCGGTTCGCGAGCAGCGCGGCCGTCGAGCCAGTCGAGTGCGGCGACGATGTTCGGATCGGCTGCGAGCCGTTGCTCTGCGTCTGCCGCCGCGCTGTTCATCACAGGTGCGGTCGCGCCGCCCGATATGCCTGCGCGAGCCTCGGCGAAGCGTGCCTTCACCTCGTCGGACGCTCGATCGAGCGTTGTGTCCAAGGCCTGTTGTAGCTCTGGCTTGGGTCGTGAGCTGGGCTTCTTGTGCCAGTTGCCCACCGTGCGCCAGTGAACGCCGAGGAGATCGGCGAACCCCTCCTGGCTGAGCCTTAGTGCGTCCTGCAAGGCGCACGCGTCAGCACCAGTCCAGCCGTTCGGCAACGTCATCTCGTCGCTACCCCCGAAGCGCGATATGTAGGGAACTTGTCGTGGTTGTGTAGTGGTCTTGCATGGGCTCCGGCGCGTTTTCGCAGTGGAATTAGAGCCATGGAAAACAGCAGCGCCACCAGGCCAAACAACGAACTACCGGCGGCCGCGGACGTGCTTCGAGAGTTCCGCGAGCTGGCTCATTACCGAAGCAACATCGGATTTGAGGCCGTCGAGCCGGTCGGTGATGTCTTCGAGTCGCTCTTCGACACGGTCCATTCGCGACCACAGCGTGTCGGCGAGGTCCACAACCGGGTCGCCGACCTCGGGGGGCTTGCGGCCGCGCAGCACGGCGTCCAGGTGCTGCGGGTGCCAACCCAGTGCTGTGGAAAGAGATTCGAGGGTTCGAGGGCTCCGTCGGCGTTCCACGAGGTTGTGCTGAAGCTCGCGGACGATCGCGAGCGACACGTGTGACCGCTCGGCGAGTTCCTTCTGTCGCAATCCCAGCTCGTCCACCCGCTGGTTGATCGCCTTGGCGACTGCCGCCCAATCCTCCGACACGTATTTCCTCCGCGCTCCGCCTCGGCGCAGACATTAGTCACTGTTTCGCGCACTGCGGTGTGACACGGCGTTTCATCCGCCGTTCGCGACCTCGCACGTCTTCGTGACAACTGATATCAGCACAAATTGAACTGAAATCATCATTTCTCGTAGAAAGGTCATTCCTCATGCGTACTTCTCTGCCTTCCTCCGCGCACACCATCCGCGAGACCGCGTGGCTCCTCGGCGTCACCCGGTCCGAGGTCTGCCGCGCCATCCGGCTCGGCAAGCTGCACGCCGAACGTCGGCGCGGCCAGACCGTCATCCCCGTGAGCGGGCTCCTGCCGCTGCTCGCCAACGCTGGTCCGGGGGTGCTCCGTGACTGACGACCGACTGATCGGCATCGCGTGGTCGCTGGACCGCCTGCGGTGGGTGCCGACCGACCAGCTCGCCGAAGTGGTCGAGCGTGACGGCCTGTGCATGTGGGCGTTCACGAACGAGCCGCCCGACGCTGGCGAACAACTTGCCGATCGTGAACTCGCCGAGCGCACCTGTGCTGGCTGTCCCGTCCAGCACGAGTGCCTGGAACTGGAGCTGCGCACGGCCGGTGAGCAGACCACCGGCGTGTGGGGTGCGCTCACCGAGGACAACCGGCGGGAGTTGTACCCGCACTGGCTCCGTCGCGGTGACCGCTTCGAGAGGGGGCCGCGTTCATGAACGCTCTCACTCTCACCCCGACTCAGGTCATGGCGGGTGTTGGTGCGCTCTTGGTCCTGGTGCTCGTGTGGCGTACGGCGTCCCGTCGCGCGAAGGCTGCGGCGAGCGCTGCACGCACGGGAGCGCGGTTCGCCTCGCTCGCCGGGCGCGTGCTGTTCAACGCCGCGCTGATCGTCGTGGCGCAGTGGATCGTGATCACCCAACGAGGTAGCGGCTGGCTGCTCGTCGCGGTGCTCGCCGTGCCAGCGCTGTTCGCGTCGTACGCCCTGACCAAGGCGCTGACCGTGACGACGTACGAGCCTCGTCGCCGAGGCGGTGAACGGCGATGAGCGAGCCGATCGAGCGCGTAGCAGTGCAGGTCGATCGGTTGTGCTGGACCGGCATCCTGCTCGGGCTGGCGTTCACGATGACCAACGTTCAGCAGTTCGCGGCGGCTGGTTCTCCGGTGTGGTCGCTCGCCTGGTGCGCGGCGTGGCTGCTCGACCCGATGGTGTCGCTGGTGCTCCTGGCGATCCTCCGGGCCGAGCAGGTCACGGCCCGGCATGGCGTCCGCATGGGTGGCTGGGTGCGGGCGGCGAAGTGGTTCACGCTCGGCGCGACGTACGTCATGAACACCTGGAGTGCGTACGCCGCCGGATCGGCCGCGCTGGTGGTGCTGCACTCGGTTCCGCCGCTCGTCGTGTTCGTCGCCGCCGAGGCGGTGACCGATCTTCGAGACAAGCTCGGCTCGGCGGTCGTCGCGTTCACGGCGGAGCAGGAACCGTCGACTTCGCCGAGCCCTCGGCGGAAGGCGCCGAAGCGCGCGAATCCGAGGACGTCGTTTGACGACTACCTCGCGGTTGCCAGAGCGGCTCGAACGCCGGACGTGACGATCACGCCCGCGTGGGTGCGTGAGGTGACGGAGTGCTCACGCGGTCTGTCGTCGAAGCTGGCAGCGGCACTGAACGCCGAGGTGCAGCCATGAACGGCGAGATGGTTCCGGCCGGACCGGTGTTCGAAGGTGAACTCGTCGACGACCACGCGGACGTGACTCAGCCGCCACACGCTCACCGCGTGGCGGGCTGGTGGCAGCGGTCGCGGTTCGTTCCGGCGGCGTTGAAGTCACGGCAGGCGCTCGGGTATGCGGCCAAGGACGGGCTCGTGTGGTTGGCGCGGTCACCGTTCCGTTTCGTCCGAGCCACCTTTCGTGGCCTGGTGGTCGCCGTGCGCGGCTGGCGGCGATGGGTGCGGGTGCACGACTACCGCGAGGCGGCTGAGCAGTCCGAGAAGCTGGCGGACAAGTTCGCCGAGATCCGTGGACTGACGTTGTTCCGGTGGAAGGTAACCGGTGCTGTAGCCGCCGTTTCCCTTGTCTCGCTTGCGATCCTCGATCTCGTCTACGGGCACCGAGTGTTGTGGGTTGCCGGCGTCGTCGGCTCGGCGGTGTTGGCGATCTTCGGCAGGCAGAAGGATGGGAATCCCGGACGGAAGGCCGCTCTTGCGGGGCCGCGCTCGCTCGCGTGGACGATGGACTCACAGATCCTGGTGGACGCATTTCGTGACGCGAAGCTGATCGGCAAGGACGAAAGCCTGCGGCTCGTCGAGCGAGCGAAGCACCAGGGCGGGGGATGGGCGGTCACCATCGACCTACCCGCCACCCGCAAGGCGGCCGACGTCGTCAAGCATCGCGAAGACCTGGCGTCCGCTCTGGCAGTCGACGAGATCCAGCTCAGCGTCGAGCGCGTGCGCGGCAACGGCGGACACGCTGGACGCGTCGCGATGTGGGTTGCCGATGAGGACCCGTACGCCAAGCCGCCGATCCGGACGCCGTTGCTGGCGGTCGAGCGATGGGACGCGTGGCGGCCGGTGCCGTTCGGTACCGACGCACGCGGCAGGCGGATCACGCTGCCGTTGGTGTGGACGTCGCTTCTCATCGGCGCGCTTCCCAGACAGGGCAAGACAATGGCCGAACGGTTGGCAGCCGCGGGCTTGATCTTGGACCCCCACGTGCGGCTGTACGTCGCCGACTTCAAGAACGGCAAGGACTGGAAAGCCGCAGAGAAGGTCGCCCACCGGTTCATGGCGGGCGACGACGCCGAACACGTCCTTGCGTTCCTCGACTGGCTCGTCGAGCTGGTCGCCGACGTTCAGGATCGCTACCGGAGGATGCAGGACCTCGACGACGTGACGTGTCCCGAGTCGAAGGTGACGCCGGACATGTCTCGTGATCAGTCGCTGGCAATGCCGATCACGGCGCTGATCGTCGACGAGGTCCACATCGCACTGGAGGACCGCACTCCCGTTGAGGTGCAAGGGAAGAAGCTCACGGCGGGGGAGTACATCGGTGAGCTGCTGACGTGGTTGGCGAAGAAGGCGCCGGCTGCGGGAATCATCCTCGTTCTGGCGACCCAGCGACCAGACAGCAAGACCATCCCGACCAAGCTGCGTGCTGTGCTCGGCTCTCGCTTCGCCTTGCGCGTCATGGACTTTCGCGACAGCAACATCATCCTCGGCGAGCAGATGAACACGCGCGGATACGACAGCAGTCGACTACTCCCATCCCATCGAGGCGTCGGCATCTTGCGGCCGGACGGCGAGACCCAAGCTGGCGCCGATGTGCTCGCGCTGACCGTGCGGACCTACTACATGCCCAACGAGGACTGGCGGGAGATCTGCGAGCGCGGCCGTGTCCTGCGGGAGGCAGAAGGGACGCTGAGTGGCCACGCGGCGGGGCGGGACGTTCCGCCGATACTCGACCGCTCGACGGCGGTCAAGGCTATCGGAACCGGCACCGTGGCGAGACTGGCCGAGGTCGAGCTACCGGAACCGCTGGCATCGGTCGTCGAGTACCTCGGCGACGGCCTGGACGAGCGGGACTTCGTGCCTACCGCCGAACTCGTCGGAGCACTGGAAGTCGAGGCGACAGCGTTCGGTGCGGACATGGCGGAGTTCGACTGTCGGCCCACGCGCCAGTACGTCCAGGACGGCGAGAACACCCGGCGAGTACGCGGCTACCTGACGGCCGACATTCGAACGGCGATAACTGAAATCAGTTCCTCGGGTGGGTCGTCATGACCGCCGATGACCAGCAGGGGAAGCGCGTCACGGTCTACGTACCGGTTGATCCACCTGTCCTAACTCGGCAGGTAAGCCGCATACTGCTACAGATGCTGATCGAAAGAACCGAGATCGAGGTGCTCGACGTACCTCGGGGAGAGGAGGTGTGATGACTGCTGAAATCAGCACAGACCCGTGGGCAACGCTTGACGACCTCTGGGGTGTCGAGGCGGTGAGCGTCCTCGACGAGGGGATCGGGCCGTTGGCGTTCAGCGGCCGGTGTTCGACCGAGGACAACCAAGACCCAGAGACGTCTCGCGCTTGGCAGTTCGGCAACGCCCAGAAGTTCGTCGAGCCGCTCGGCGGTGTCATCGTCGAGGAGTTCTTCGACGTTGGTCAGTCGCGGTCCGTGCCGTGGGAGCGACGGCCGGAAGCGGCTCGGCTGCTGGAGGCGCTGAAGGACCCCAACCGGGGCTGGAGCGGCGTCGTGGTCGGTGAAGGGACGCGGTGCTGGTTTGGTAACCAGTTCTCGTTGATCGCACCCCGGTTCGAGGCGTACGGAGTGGATCTGTGGGTGCCTGAACTCGGTGGGAAGTTCGATGCCCGCAACCCGTCACACAAGATGCTGATGAGCGTGCTCGGCGGCATGAGCGAGTCGGAGCGACAGCACGTGCAGGCGCGTGTTCGGGCCGCCATGGATGCCCAGGTGGTCAACGAGGGACGGCACCAGGGCGGCCGAGCGCCGTACGGCTACGTCGTGGTGGACGGCGGCCCTCACCCGAACCCGCGCAAGGCAGCCGAGGGCTACAGGTTGCGCGTGCTCGCCGTTGACGACTCGGCGGCCGAGGCGGTGCGCCGGATCTTCGCCGACTACCTGAGCGGCGAACTCGGTGACCGGGCGATCGCGACTCGGCTCAATCGCGACGGCGTGCCGTGCCCATCGGCATTGCGGCCAGAACAGAACCGGCATCGGCTCGGCGACGGCTGGCAGGGGAGCACGGTCCGGGCGATTCTGGAGAATCCGCGCTACACGGGCTATGCGTTCTTCGGCCGGTGGCGAAAGTTCGAGACGCTGCTCGACCCGGACGACGTGGCGGCCGGTCACGTCGTCAAGTTCCGCCGATCGAGTCCCGACCGCGTTGTTCGCTCTCGCCGACCTGCGCACCCTGCGCTCGTATCGGTCGAGGAATTCACGCAGGCCCAGCTACTGCGGAAGTCACGAGCGGCCGGTGGCATGCGAGGACGGGCGAAGCTTGAGCGCACTCGCACCAGCGGAGCGCGGCCGTACATCCTGAAAGGCCGGATGCGGTGCGGAATCTGCACACGGAAGATGCAGGGAGCGATCATCCGGAAGGAACACACCTACTACCGGTGCCTGGCGCGCTCGTTGGCTCCAGGGTCAGCGGCACTGACCAACCATCCGAGGACGGTGAATCTCGCCGAGGACGTCGTGCTGGAGCCGCTGAACAAATGGCTGTGCCAGGTCTTCGACCGCAAGAGCATGGATCGGACCGTGGTGCACCTCGTCGCGTCACAGGGAGGACCAGAGGAAAAGTCGACGACGCGGGATGCCGCGAAGAAGCGGCTTGAGGCAGCCGAGGCCGAATTGCGGCGGTTTCAGGCGGCGATCGCGGCCGGAGTCGCCCCCGTGGCGCTGGTGAAGGCGATCAACGAGGCGGAGGAACAGCGCGCGGCGGCGAGCGCGGAACTGAAGGGCTTGCCCGCACCGACAGCGCTCACTGCTGCTGAGGTACAAGCGAGGCTCGACGGGCTCGACGACGTGACAACAATCATCACAGAAGGGAAGCCGGAAAGGCTCGCGAGGCTTTACGAGGATCTCGGAGTTGAACTCAGGTACGACATAGCAGAAGAGGCCGTCTATGCGACGACCTCTCCGCGTGTGTTTAACGTACGTGTCCGAGGGGGGACTTGAACCCCCACCCCCTTGCGGGGACTAGCACCTCAAGCTAGCGCGTCTGCCATTCCGCCACCCGGACGTATTTAGTTCTGCCGCGGCTCGCGCCGTGGTGTGTGCATAGGTTACATGATCGTCGCCGCGCGCCAAAATCGGGGGGTTGGCCTGCGGTTTGCGCTGGTCAGCGGCGGTGGTCGACGGCGGTGAGGACGTAGGGGGTTGGCCGGGCCTCAGGCCGGCGGGTCGGTTGGGTGCGGAGCGTTAGGGTCGGTGCATGAGTGAGCTGGTGGGGTGGTTGCTCGACTCTGATCCGGCTCTGCGGTGGCAGGTTGAGCGGGACCTGCTCGGGGAGCCGCAGGCGGTGTGGGAGGCCACGCGGGCGAGGGTGGCGAGTGAGGGGTTTGGGGCTCGGCTGCTTGCTGAGCAAGGGGGCGATGGGATGTGGGACGGCGGGGCCTTCTTTCCTGCCGGGTTTGACGTGGGTGGGGGTGGGCAGCCCTGGACGGCTACCACGTGGTCGCTCAACTCGTTGCGGGAGTGGGGGTTGGACGCCGCGGTGCTTCGGGGGCGCCGGACGGTTGAGTTGCTTGCGGAGCACTGTCGGTGGGAGTACGAAGGGCGGCCCTATTGGGGTGGTGAGGTCGACGTGTGCATCAACGCGTGGACGCTTGCCAACGGGGTGTGGCTCGGGGCGGATGTCGAGGGGATTGCTGAGTGGTTCCGTGTGCATCAGCTTGGGGATGGCGGGTGGAACTGCGAGTGGGTTGAAGGGGCGGCTCGGTCTTCGTTTCACTCGACGCTCAATGCGCTCAAAGGGTTGTTGGCGTACGAGCGGGCTGGCGGGCGCGTGCACGCGGCGCGTGAGGTGGGGGAGGAGTACCTGCTTGAGCGGCACCTGTGTCGGCGGCTGTCCACTTGGGAACCGGTGGGGGAGTGGGTGTCGCGGTTCCGGTCGCCGTTTCGGTGGGAGTACAGCGTGTTGAACGCGTTGGACTACTTCCGGGAGGCCGGGGTCAGGGATTCGCGGATGGCCGAGGCGGTTGCGATGGTCGAGGGGGCTCGGCAGGCGGACGGGACGTGGTTGCAGGCTGGGCGGCATCCTGGGCGCGTGTGGTTCGAGATCGATGTGGACGAGGGTGAGCCGTCCAAGTGGTTGACGTTTTGTGCCATGCGGGTTCTCGCTTGGTGGGGGAGTTAGATCCAGCCTCGGGCCTTGGCGAAGCGGGCTGCCTCGTGGCGGTTGGAGGCGCCGGTTTTGCCCACGGCGGAGGACAGGTAGTTGCGGACCGTGCCGGGGGACAGGGAGGCGCGGCGGGCTATTTCGTCGATCGGGGCGCCTTCCAGGGCCAGTTCCAGGACGTCGGCTTCGCGTGGGGTCAGTGGGTTGTCGCCTGCGCTGATGGCTTCGGCGGCCAGGGCCGGGTCGACGTAGCGGCCGCCGGCGGCGACGGTGCGGACGACTGTGGCCAGGACGTCGGAGGAGACGGTTTTCGGGAGGAAGCCGCGGACGCCTGCGGCCAGGGCGCGTTTCAGGTGGCCTGGGCGGCCGTGGCTGGTGACGATCATCGTTGAGCACGACGGGAGTTCGGACGAGAGGGCCTGGGCCACGGAGACGCCGTCGAGGTCGGGCATCTGCAGGTCGATCACGGCCACGTCCGGACGGACCACGCGGGCGGTGGCCAGGGCTTCGGCGCCGGTGGCGGCTTGGGCGACGACTTCCAGGTCGTCCTCCAGCGACAGCAACGCCGCCATGGCGCCGCGGATCAGGTGTTCGTCGTCGGCCAGCAGGATGCGGATCACGGGAGCTCCACGGTCAGCACGAAGCGGTTCGGCGGTTCGGAGGTCGCGGACACCGAGCCGCCCAGCGCTGACACGCGTTCGCGCAGGCCGGTGAGGCCGCTGCCGAAGCGGAACGGGGATGGCGCCGCGCCGTCGTTGGACATGGTGAGAACCTTGCCGCGCAACGTGATCGTGCACGTGCGGGCCTCGCTGTGGCGCAGGACGTTGGTCACGCCCTCACGGACCGCCCAGCCCAGCGCGCCCGCGGGCTCGCCGTCGAAGGTGACGTCGCCGATCACGCGGCAGTCGATGCCGGCGGAGGCGAGGAGGGAACGGGCGCCCGCCAGTTCCACGGACAGGTCGGCGGTGCGGTAGCCGCTGACGACGGCGCGCAGTTCGTCCAGGGAGTCCTGGGCGATGCGGCGGACCTCGAGCATCTCGTCGATCGACTCCGGGCGGTCGCGGCGGGCGAGCTGGGCGGCCAGTTCGGCTTTCAGCGCCACGACGGAGAGGTTGCGGCCCACCACGTCGTGCAGGTCGCGGGCGAAACGGAGGCGTTCCTCGGCGACGGCGAGGTTCGCGCGGACCTCACGGGAGCGGTCGAGCTCCCAGACGAGCCCCACCATCCACAGCGTCGTCCGGAACGCGAACGCCACCAACAGCAGCATGGCGACGACGTACACGGCGCGGTTCGGGGACGCGGTGAGCAGCACGAACAGACCGCTCGCGGCGGACGCGAGGATCAGGGTGCGCGGACGGACCACCGCGGACAGGGTCGTGATCGTGAGGACGAGGATCATGACCGCGACGGCGTCGGCGGGACCGTCGGGCTTGCCCGGGGTCGGCACAGGGAACGCCACCTGCGCGGCGACCAGCACCGCGCAGGTGAAGACGAGCAGGATCACGAGCGGCCGGCGCGGGTACGGGACCCTGCCGAGGTGGTGCTCGATGCCGAGGTGGACCAGGCGCACGCTCAGCACGATGTGGATCAGCACCGACGCCGAGATGGCCAGAAGCGCGGCCGTGCTGATCTCCTCCGCCAGCCCGATGATCAGCAACGGTGGCAGGAACAGGTAGCTCAGGTAGAACGTCGCGCGCACGAACAGGTCGAACCGCGCCGCGTTGCCCCTGGACCGCCACCAGCCGAGCAAGCTCACCTCCGAGGATCCCAGCGGAACCAGCGACGTACAGCGTAGGTGCCGAGGCCGATCCACAACGCCAGAACGATCATCGGGCGCAGCACCGGACCACCGTCCCAGCCCGCGCGCAGCAGGTCGAGCACCGGGCTCAACGGCAGCAGGCGCAGCACCGTGCCGACGCTGTCCGGCAGCACCGACACGGGGAAGAACAGGCCAGAACCGAGCACGCACGCCATGAGCACCGGCAACGACGTCACCTGCGCCATCTCGACCGTGCGCGTGAACGCCGAAGAGGCCGCCGCGAGCAGCATGAACACGATCACGCCCCCGACGACTCCCACGAGCAGGAACCACGGCCGCGACGGCAGATCAATGCCCGTCATCACACCGACGATCACCGCGAACAACGTCATCTGCCCCAACGCCACCACGACGGACGGCAGGGAAGCGCCGAGCAGGATCTCCGGATCCATCAGCTCGCCGACGCGAAGACGCTTCAGAACGAGCTCTTCCCGCCGCGCCACGAACGTGGTGACGAGGTTGTAGTAGACCGCCATCAGCAGGACGAACCCCGTCAGCCCGATGACCAGTGGCACGCCGTCAGCGTCCGCCGCCATCAACGCCGGCACGAGCAGCAACGGCAGGATCAACGAGTTGAACAGCGCGGTCTTGTTGCGCCAGAACAACTTCAGCTCGGCCTGCCCCACGGCCACGGCCCTCATGCCGCCTCCTCCGCGATCGCCAGGAACGCCTCCTCCAGGGACGCCGACCGAGCGTCCAAACCGGACAGCTCCACCGAGTTGGCGTGCGCCCACGTCAGCAGTTCGTGCAGCGTTTCCTGCAGGTTGTTGGTCCGCACGGTGACCCGCCCCGCCCCGTCCTCCGACGCCACGACGGGCAACGGCACACCGGTCGGCGGCACGAACGAAATGCGCGACGGATAGGCGTCCACCACCTCGGACACCGTCCCCTGGGCGACGATCCGGCCTCGATGCATGATCGCCAGACGGTCGGCCAGCGCCTGCGCCTCCTCCAGGTAGTGCGTCGTCAGCAGCACGGTCACGCCCTCGCGCAGCAACGAACGGATCAGCGCCCACGTGTTGCGCCGGCTTTCCGGATCGAGTCCGGTCGTCGGCTCGTCCAGGAACAGCACCTCGGGCCGCCCCAGCAACGCGAGCGCCAGGTCCAGGCGCCGCCGCTCGCCACCGGACAGCTGCTTGACCCGCACGGAAGCCCGATGCGGCAGGTCGACGAGGGCCAACGCTTCATCGACCGGACGTGCCGAGGTCAACGTCCCCGCCCACATCCGTGCGGCCTCGGTCACGGTGAGGTCGGGCGGGAATCCGCCTTCCTGCAGCATCACGCCCACACGCGGCCGTACGAGAGAGCGTTCCCGAAACGGATCGTGCCCCAGCACGGACACGGTGCCGGAGGCAGGACGTGAGAGCCCTTCCACCACTTCGACCGTGGACGTCTTCCCCGCGCCGTTCGTGCCGAGCAACGCGAACATCTCGCCCCGCTCCACCTCGAACGAGACGCCCCGCACGGCCTCGAAACCCCCGCTGTACCGGCGGGTCAGCCCACGCACCTCGATCACCGTCATAAGCCCACGATCTCGGCGGACACGCCGGAAAGGCAGTGCCGCGAAACATCAGAAAGCCATGACAGATGTCACGGGCGGTAGCGACCCACGACCTCCACCAGCACTGCGGCCGCCCACCGCCGCAAGGCCGTTCTTCCTGTGAACCACTTGGTCCAGTTGGCTGAACGACCGCGTTTCGTTTACCTCCTACACTCGCGAGGATGAATCAGCTGGACGATCCACGCCGATCGGTCCCGCGGGAGCTGGCGCCGTTGCTCCGAATGGAAGTGCCGCCGTTGTCGGTGGCCATTTTCGAGGCCATCGAGAAATCGATTCCCGAATACAGCCTGTTCCGCGAGAACGTCGTCGACGGCATTCGGCAGGCGTTGGTGAAGTTCGTCGACATGATCGCCGAACCGGAGGCCGGGCGCGACCCGCACGACGACATCCACCGCAAGCTCGGGGCCTGGGAGTTCAAGTCCGGCCGCAGCCTGGACAGCCTGCAGGCCGCCTACCGGATCGGGGCGAGGGTGGCGTGGCGGCACGTGTGCGGGTTCGCCGAGCAACGCGAGCTGTCGCTGCACCAGATGTCGGTGCTCGGGGAGGCGATGATCGCCCACGTCGACGAGCTGGTGAGCCTGTCGGTGGAGGGGTACGCGGCCGCGCAGGCGAGTGCGGCCGGGACGCTGGAACGCAAGCGGCGCAAGCTGATGGAGCTGCTGCTCGGTGATCCGTCGACCAACTGGCAGGCCGTGCTGGACGCGGCGGAGGCGGCGGCGTGGCCCATGCCCGAGCGGCTCTCGGCGGTCGCGCTTGAGCCGTCCGCCGCGCCGCCCGGCGACCTGCCGCCGGACGTGCTGGTGAACTTCGAGGACGCCACGCCGTACCTGCTGGTGCCGAACCCGGCCGCGGTGTCGCGCTGGATCCGCCGGGCACTGCCCGGTTGGCACGTGGCGATCGGGCTGCCGGTCGCTCCCGCAGAAGTGCGCAGGTCGCTGGCCTGCGCACGGCGGGTGCTCGGGCTGGCGCGCGAGAAGGTGCTGCCGGACCGGCCCGTTCTCGACTGCGCCGATCATCTGGTCGAGCTGACCGTGCTCGCGGACGAGTTCCTGGCCCGGCAGCTGGCCGAGCGCGCGCTCGCGCCGTTGGGGCCGCTGACCGACCGGCAGCGCACGAAGCTCGCCGAGACGTTGCTGGTGTGGCTGTCGGCACGGGGTGGCGCACCCGAGGTGGCCGCGCGGCTGCAGGTGCATCCGCAGACCGTTCGCTACCGCGTGAACCAATTGGAGGAACTGTTCGGCGACCGAATGCAGGACGCCGAGGAGCGGTTCGCGCTGGAGCTCGCGCTGCGGGCGCACAATTTATTGGATCGCGACTGATAAAAGGCGCCGGGTCAATTCGTACGCAGGTGATAAAAGCGGGTTTCCTCTTGCACTGCGGAATGTGGTGTGGCTACATTACCGGCGAGTAAACAAAGCCCGCCTTCTTGCAGTTCAATGTCGTACTCATGGAGGTCCCTGCAGATGAAGACCCTCGCACGCGCCGCTGCCTGCGTTCTGGCCACCGGAGCGCTGACTGCGGCGATGGCAGGTACCAGCTTCGCCGCGACCGCGTCGCTGAACCTGACCTACAACTGCGCCTTCACCCTCATCGGCGCGCAGGACATGCCGACCACGGTCAGCTCCGCGAACCTGCCGGACTCGGCGGCGGTCGGCGTGCCGACGGCGGCGTCCGACACCACGGTGACGAGCACGGTGTCGCAGGATGCCACGACCACGCTGGCCTGGCTCGGCGCGAAGACCGTCGACGGCACGATGACCAGCAACGTGCCTGTGACCAACGGGTCGGCCACCCAGACGCTGACGTCCGTGTCGACGATCCCGAGCACGCCGGTGCCGTCCAGCGGCACGTTCAGCGTCACCGCCACGGGCACGTTCCCGGCGATGACCCTGGCCAACGCCGGCACCGCGACGATCTCGCTCGGCAACGCGACGCTGAAGCTCACGCCGCGCCTGGCCGACGGCTCGCCGACCTTCCTCGGCACGATCACCGTTCCCTGCACCGTCAAGGCCGGTCAGAACACCTCGTTCTACACCTTCCCGGTGGCGTAGTGCCGGTCCCGTGATGGGATTGGCGGCATGGAGCTCCAGCAACTGGTGGACCGCATTGCCGCCGAGGTGACGCCAGGGGGTGCAGTCGCCGACTACATCCCCGCGCTCGCCAGGATCGATCCGCACGCCTTCGGCCTCGCCGTCGCCACACTGGACGGCGAGGTCTTCGGCGCGGGGGAGTACCGGACGCCGTTCTCCATCCAGAGCATCTCCAAGACCTTCACGCTCGCGCTGGCCCTGTCGCACAACGACGACGTGTGGACGCGCGTCGGCCGTGAACCGTCCGGATCGCCGTTCAACTCGCTGGTCCAGCTGGAGACCGAGCACGGCATCCCGCGCAACCCGTTCATCAACGCCGGTGCGCTCGTCGTCACCGACCACCTGGGTTTCGGCGCCGCTGACCGGCTGCTCGACTTCCTGCGTCAGGAGAGCGGCAACCCCTCGCTCGACGTGGACCCCGAGGTCGCCAAGTCGGAGCTGGACCACTCCGACCGCAACCGTGCTCTCGCGCACTTCATGGCCTCCTACGGCAACATGCGCAACCCGGTCGATGTCGTGCTGCACGAGTACGTGCGGCAGTGTTCGATCCGGATGAGCTGCGCGGACCTCGCCCTGTCGACGCTCTTCCTGGCCCGGCACGGCGTCCGCAACGACGGCACGCGGCTCCTGGGTGTCAGCGCTGCCAAGCGGGTCAACGCCGTGATGCTCACGTGCGGCACCTACGACGCCGCCGGCCAGTTCGCCTACCGCGTCGGCCTGCCCGGCAAGAGCGGCGTCGGCGGCGGGATCATCGCCGTCGTCCCCGGGAAGTGCGCGATCTGCGTGTGGAGTCCAGCATTGGACGCACGCGGCAACTCGGTCGCGGGCGTCGACGCCTTGGATCGGTTCACCACGTCCACGGGGTGGTCAGTGTTCTGACTGGTGATAGGAAGACTGGGTGAGCACATTGGGGAACGCGCTGGCACTGGCGCAGGACGAGGCGGTCACCCTGGTCAGCGAGCTGATCAGGATCGACACCACGAACACGGGTGATCCCGCGACGCTGGTGGGGGAGCGCGAGGCCGCCGAGTGGGTGGCGGAGAAACTGTCCGAGGTCGGGTACGAGACCACGTACGTCGAGTCGGGCGCTCGCGGCCGCGGCAACGTGATCGCGCGGCTGGCCGGTGCGGATCCGAGCCGGGGCGCGCTGCTGGTGCACGGTCACCTCGACGTCGTGCCCGCGGACGCCTCCGAGTGGTCGGTGCACCCGTTCTCCGGTGCCGTGCAGGACGGGTACGTGTGGGGCCGCGGCGCCGTCGACATGAAGGACATGGTCGGCATGACGCTGGCCCTGGCGCGGCACTTCAAGCGGGAAGGGATCGTGCCGCCGCGCGACATCGTGTTCGCGTTCCTCGCCGACGAGGAGGCGGGCGGGCTGTTCGGCGCGAAGTGGCTGGTGGAGAACCGGCCCGAGCTGTTCGAGGGCGTCACGGAGGCGATCAGCGAGGTCGGCGGGTTCTCGATCACGCTGAAGGACGACGTGCGGGCGTACCTCGTGGAGACCGCCGAGAAGGGCATCCGCTGGCTCAAGCTGCGGGTCAAGGGCACCGCGGGCCACGGCAGCATGATCCACCGGGACAACGCGGTCGCGAAGCTCGCCGCCGCCGTCACGAAGCTGGACCAGCACCAGTGGCCGCTGATCATCCGGCCGTCGGTGCGCGAGTTCCTCGACGGCGTCAGCGAGATCACCGGGCTGGACTTCCCCGACGACGACGTCGAGGGCTCGATCGGCAAGCTCGGCGCGTTGTCGCGGATGATCGGCGCGACGCTGCGCGACACCGCGAACCCGACGGTGCTGTCCGCCGGCTACAAGGCGAACGTGATCCCGTCCACCGCCGAGGCCACTGTGGACTGCCGGATCCTGCCGGGACGCGAGGAGGCGTTCGACCGCGAGCTCGCCGAGCTGCTCGGGCCGGAGGTCGAACGCGAGTGGGTCGGCCTGCCGCCCGTGGAGACCACGTTCGACGGCGCCCTGGTGGACGCGATGACCGCGTCGATCATCGCCGAGGACCCCGGTGCCCGCGTGCTGCCGTACATGCTGTCCGGCGGCACCGACGCCAAGTCGTTCCAGCAGCTCGGCATCCGCAACTTCGGCTTCGCGCCGCTGAAGCTGCCGGCGGATCTCGACTTCTCCGGGCTCTTCCACGGCGTGGACGAGCGCGTGCCGGTGGAGGCGCTGAAGTTCGGCGTGCGCGTGCTCGACCGATTCCTGCGCAACAGCTGAGGAGCATTCTGTGTCCACTGTGGACTTGAAGGGCCAGGTCGCGCTGGTCACCGGCGGCGCGGGCGGTATCGGTGCCGCCGTGTCGCGCCGGCTCGCGAAGCTCGGCGCACGGGTGGCGGTGCTCGACCTGGACGCCGCGGGGGCACAGCGGATCGCGTCGGCGACCGGCGGCATCGCGATCGTGGGGGACGTGGCGGACCCCGGCACGATGCCCGCCGTCGTCGAGCAGGTGGAACGGGAGCTCGGCCGGCTCGACGTCGTCCACCTCAACGCCGGGATCGGGGGCGGGCAGACCGGGGTGGACGACACGCTGGACGTCGCCCGCTACCGGAAGCTGATCGGTGTCAACGTCGACCACGTGGTCTACGGGCTCTGCGCGGCCGTGCCGGCGTTGCGGCGGCAGGGCGGCGGCAAGATCGTGATCACGGCGTCACTGGCCGGCCTGACCGCCATGCCGTCGGACCCGCTGTACACGCTGACCAAGCACGCGGTCGTCGGGTACGTGCGGGCGGCGGGAGAGGTGCTGGCGCGGGAGAACATCGCGGTCACCGCGTTGTGCCCGGGGTTCGTCGACACGTTGCTGCTCGGCGCGGCCAAGGAGGAGTTCGACGCGGTCGCGTTCCCGCTGCTGACCCCGTCGGACATCGCGGACGCGCTGGAGTCGGTGCTGGCCGGGGCGGCGTCGGGACAGGCGTGGGTCATCCAGCCCGGCGGACGGTCATCGGCGTACGAGTTCCGCGGGGTGCCCGGCGTCGGCGGCGGGCAGCTGCCGCCGGATGTGGTGCTCGGCCGCGTTCGATAACCGGATCCGTGTTGTCTCGTTAGGACGAACAGACGACGCGGCGAAAGGGATCAGATGGTGCGGCTGGAGGACGGGACCGAGCTCAACGTGGTGCGGGCGGGCGACCCCGAGGCGCCGGTGACGGTCGTGCTGGCGCACGGCTACGCGCTCGACCACCGCAGCTGGCACAAGGTGGTGGCCGACCTGAGCCAGGACTTCCAGGTCATCGCCTACGACCACCGCGGGCACGGCAGGTCGGCGGGTGCCACCAAGGAGACGGCGACCATCGAGCAGCTCGGGGACGACCTCGGTGAGCTGATCGAGCGGGCCGTGCCGCAGGGCCAGGTGGTGATCGCCGGGCACTCGATGGGCGGCATGGCGGCGCTGGCCATGGCCGAGCGCCGGCCGCGGCTGTTCCGGCAACGCGTGCTGGGCAACGTGTTCGTGTCGACGGCGGCGAGCGGGCGCAGTGAGACGTCGCTGGCGTGGCCGAAGGCCGTGGGCAAGCTCGTCCGGGAGCTGGAGCGGGCGTTCGGGCCGCTCGTGCGGGCCGTGCGGGAGAAGATCGAGCCGACCAAGACGGCGGGACTGCGGTGGTGGCTCTTCGGCGACCAGCCGAAGGACGAGGACGTCGAGCTGACCGCGGACATGGTGTGGGGGCAGTGGCCGGAGACGGTCGCGCTGTTCCGGCCCGCCGTCGACCGCTACGACCGCGAGGCAGGGCTGACCGTGGCCAAGGAGAAGACCGTCGTCGCCGTCGTGGGGGACGAGGACCGGCTCGTGCCGGAGACGGACGCGGCCAAGTTCGGCGGGACTTCGGTCATTCTGGCTGATGCCGGACATATGCTTCCGCTGGAACGGCCGTCGGAGCTCGCGAACCTGATCCGCGAGGTGGCCGCCGAGGCCTAGCTGGGGGAGAAGGTGCTGCGCTACCTGGAACCGCGGACGGACGTGCCCGCGAAGGACGACTGGTCGACCGGTCTGATCCTGCAGGAGCTGGGGATGGTGCGGCACGCGCTGTCGACCGTCGCGCTGGTGTCGCTCGCCGGGCTCGTCGGCTGTCTCTTCCTGCCGATGGTGGCGGGCAACATCGCGGCGATCGTGGTGTTGTCGCTGCTGTTGCTGATGGGTGCGGTTGGCCCGGTGATGCACCGCGTCGAGACGTTGCCGGTGCGCAGGGGACTGCTGGAGGAGCCGTGGCGGCGCAGCCCGGCGACCGTGGTGGACAACCCCGGCGTCAAGTACGCCACCTACGTCCGGCTGGCCGACGGCACCGTGCTCGAGAGCTTCGACGTGGAGCTGCCGGACATGGTGCACGAGTTCGGTGAGATCTTCCTCTGCGGACCGAACGACCGGGGCAAGGCCGTCGTGCGGGTCGCGGGCCTCGCGGAGACGGCGAACGCGAAGGTGGTCAGTCCGGAAGGTGTCGTGCCCCGTGAACCGGGGGAGCGGTACGAGCTCGGCCGCCCGCTGGACGAGCCCGCGGTGCGCAAGGCGTTCTCCGGCCTGGTGGCGGGCACGCACGCGGCACTGGGCGCCGTCATCCCGGCCGTGATCGGCGCGGTGATCGTGCTGATGAGCCTCTGGCCGGTCGCCCCGGCCGGCCTGGTCGTCGGCGGCTTGGTCGTGGTCCTGTCGCTGCTGATGCTGCCGTCGACGATCGAACTGGGCCGCTGGTACCGCGACGCCGTCAAGGGGATGCGCGCCGCGCAGACGTGGACGCCGGTGCCGGTCACGCTGTTCCCGTGGCAGCCGGGCACCCTCGTGTCCGGCCTCGCGACCATGCCGGGCGGGCGGCTCGCGCTCGTGCAGTTCGTGGACCCGAACCTGCACGTCGTCGCGAACATCGCCGACACCGGCACCATGTGGATCGCCGGCGTGCACGAGGACGTGATCGCCGTCGGCGTGCCGAGGGTGCCGGTGCTGACGATCGCGGCGGTGCAGCCGGACAGCGACACGCCGCGCGAGGCGCCGGTCCCGTGGATCCAGCGCCTGCGCCAGCCGGACTTCAGCGGCCTGCCGCGTTAGACGGGGGAGCGGCGCGCCCTGCCGGGCGGACGTCCGAAGAGCCGGACGTGCTCGTCGACCAGCCACTCCTTGAGCGGCGCCCACTCCGGGTGGTGGTTGAGCACCAGCAGCCGGTGCATCCACCAGTTCGGGTCGTCGTGCCGCGGGAACGCCGCGAGCCACGCGGCCCGCTCGTCCGCGGACAGGCCCCACAGGTGGGCCAGCTGCCCCTGGGCGTCGGTGTCGAGCCGCGCGGTGACCCGGCCGTCCTCGGTGTGCCACTCGGCGCGGAGTTCGCGCAGCACGGCCAAGGCACGGTCGTCGCCTTCGTCAGCGGTCACGACAACTGTGTGAAGGCCCTGCGCCGCGGCTTCGGCGAGCAGGGCTCTGGTGGACGTTTCGTCGTGCGGCAGTGCGCTGTGCGCGACCCCGACTTCATGCGGCACGAGCTCCATGACACCGCATCTGATCACATCAACAACCAATTCGGTGCATTTTATTGCTTCAGTGTTGACTGAAGAGTCATCTTCGCTGCGTGATCGGCCATGCTCGCTCCGTCACTCACAATCACTTCAGCACAGACCGAAATAAGCGACCAGTCGAGTGCGAGTTCCAGCTCGTGCGCGAGATTGTGCTGCCGCCGGAAGCAGTCGGGACCTTCCGGCGGGCTTCAGCGGCTCCGCGTCAGGTGATCAGGCCTGGCAACAGCGCGGGCTGCCGCTTGCGGCGCAGCCAGACCTTCCGGGAGCCGTCGCCGTAGAGCAGCGTGCGGGACAGTTCCCAGCCCGCGAACTCGGCGTGGATGGCCAACTGCGTGGTCGCGGTGCGGCGGGAGATGCCCGGCGGCAGACGCAGCGGCCGGTACTCCCAGTCCCCGTCGATCACCCCTTCGTTCATGGCGAGATCACCTGTATCCCTCCGTTGTCGCCGGACGTGACGGTGACGCGTCCGGTCTCCTGGTCGACGCTGACCGTGTTGGGCTGACGCACGGTGGGGAACCGGTACTTCTCGGTCGGTTCGCCACCGGCGACGTTGAGCCCGACGACCTCGTTGCGCTCGGTGAGCGTGATCCACGCGATGTCGCGCTTGGCGTCGTAGGCGATGCCGTACGGGCTGCCGGGGACGGGGTAGCGCTGGCGCATGATCAGCGGGTTGATGCTGAACGCGAGGAACTCCCCGCCGCGGGTGTCGACGACGAGCAGCCGGCCGTAGCGGTCCGCGACGGCGTTGGTGGCGCCGTCGCCTGCCCGCAGGCCGGTGCCGCGCGTTTCGGCGCCCTTGTCGTTGGTGGTCATCTCGAACACCGCGCTGCGCAGCCGGTCGAGCTCGATGTCGCGGCCGTTGACCTTGAACTTCAGCGTGGTGTCGCCCTCGGTGAACGTGCCGCCGGGGGTGACCTCGCCGGGCAGTGAGGCGTTCTGGGCGGGGGAGTGGGCCGGCTTGGCGGCCTCGAGCGTCGCCGCGACCTGCAGCGGGTCCTGTGACCCCTCGCTCTGTCCGCACGCGGCGAGCGTCGCGGTGGTCAAGAGCAGAGCAGCGAGCCGGCGCAAGATCGGGTCCTCCTGAGATACGTCGTGGTCTTCCAGCATCCACGACGTTCGGGCGAAGGTCACGCAAGGGGTGGGGTGAAACCCGTTTGGCCTCCTTGTGCAATAGCCTCTATTGCTTCAGTGTTGACTAAAATCAACCCTCACCACAACTCACCCCAGCAAACAACCAGACCCCAAAATCAAGGCATAGGACGCTCGGGGTAACCCAGCTCGATGGCGCTGACGTCGTCCAACGCGGCGCGGATCGCAGGTGGCAGGGTCAGCTGCTCGGCTTCCAGCGATGCGATCAGCTGGTTGGTGTCGCGTGCGCCCACCACGGGTGCGACGACGCCGGGCCGGTCGCGCACCCAGGCCAGTGCCACGCACAGCGCCGAGGTCCCGAGCCCGTCGGCGGCGGTCGCGACGGCCTGCACGATCCGGGCGGCGCGCTCGTTGCGGTGCTGTTCCACGTACCCGGCGAAGTGCGCGGAGGCGCCGCGTGAGTCCGGTGGCGTTCCGTTGCGGTACTTGCCGGTGAGCACGCCTCGTCCCAGCGGCGCCCACGGCAGCAGTCCGAGGCCGTGGTGCAGCGCGGCGGGGGCGACTTCGCGTTCGATGCCGCGTTCAAGCAGGGAGTACTCGACCTGGGTGGAGATGAGCGGGAAGGTCGAGGGGGTCATGACGGCGGTGGCGAGCTGCCAGCCGCTGTAGTTGGAGATGCCGGCGTAGCGGACCTTGCCGGCGGAGATGGCGTGGTCGAGGGCGGAGAGGGTTTCCTCGACGGGCACGTTCGCGTCCCAGGCGTGCAGTTGCCAGAGGTCGATGTGGTCGACGCCGATGCGGCGCAGTGATCCGTCGAGTGCGGCGAGCAGTGCGCCTCGGGAGGCTCCGCCGCCGAAGGGGCCTTCGGTGCGGCGGGCGACGGCTTTGGTGGCGATGACCAGTTCGTCTCGGGGGACGACTTCGCCGAGCAGGCCGCCGAGGATGCGTTCGGACTCGCCTTCGGTGTAGACGTCGGCGGTGTCGACGAGGGTGCCGCCGGCGTCGGCGAAGGCCATGAGCTGGGTGGCGGCCTCGTCCGCGTCGGTGTCGCGGCCCCACGTCATCGTGCCCAGTGCCGTCCTGGAGACGCGGAGGCCGCTGCGGCCGAGGTATCGCTGTTCCACGTGCGCGATGCTAAGGGGTGATCATCGGCTGAGCCTGGCAATCGGTGTTACTGACCGGTAGGGTCTCGCCCGTGAAGCTCGGATTGAACCTCGGATACTGGGGCGCCGGCAACGACGCCGCGAACCTTGAGCTGGCCAAAGAGGCCGACCGGCTCGGCTTTTCGGTGGTGTGGGCCGCGGAGGCCTACGGTTCCGACGCGCCGACGGTGCTCGCGTGGGTGGCCGCACAGACCGAACGCATCGACGTCGGCAGCGCGATCTTCCAGATTCCGGCGCGGACGCCGGCGATGGCGGCGATGACGGCGGCCACTTTGGACACGTTGTCGGGTGGCCGGTTCCGGATGGGGCTGGGCGTGTCGGGTCCGCAGGTGTCGGAGGGCTGGCACGGGGTGCGGTTCGACAAGCCGCTGGCGCGCACGCGTGAGTACGTGGAGATCGTGCGCAAGGCGCTGAGCCGCGAGAAGCTCCGTTACGAGGGTGAGCACTACACGCTGCCGTTGCCGGACGGTCCGGGCAAGGCGTTGCAGCTGACGGTGCACCCGGTGCGCGAGCAGATCCCGATCTACCTGGCTTCGGTCGGTCCGAAGAACCTGGAGCTCACGGGTGAGATCGCGGACGGCTGGCTGGCGATCTTCTTCTCGCCGGAGCACTCGGCCGAGTCGCTGGCGAGCGTGCGGGCCGGTCGGGAGAAGGCCGGCAAGTCGATGGACGGGTTCGACGTGGTGCCGACGGTGCCGTTGATCGTGGGTGAGGACTGGAAGGCGTGTGCTGATCCGGTTCGGGCGTACACGGCGCTGTACGTGGGCGGTATGGGCAGCCGCAAGCAGAACTTCTACAACAACCTGATGGTGCGGATGGGTTTCCCGGCTCAGGCGGAGGAGATCCAGGAGAAGTACCTGGCCCGTGACTACGCGGGGGCGATGGCGGCGATTCCGCTGGAGTTCCTGGATGCGACGTCGCTGTTGGGGCCGAAGGAGCGCATAGCAGACAAGATGAAGGCTCTTGCTGCCGCGGGGGTCACCACGCTGTCCGTTTCGCCGATGCTGCAAGATCTGGAGCAGGGGATCGCGGGTCTTCGGACCGCGGCCGAGGCTCTGGATCTGGCAGGAGTGGGTAGTTGAGCTGGTTGCAGGCTCTGGTCCTCGGACTGGTCCAAGGACTGACGGAATTCCTGCCGATTTCCAGCAGTGCGCACTTGCGCATCACGTCGACGTTGTTCTTCGGCAACGACGCGGGTGCGTCCTTCACGGCGGTCATCCAGCTGGGGACCGAGGTGGCGGTGCTGATCTACTTCGCCAAGGACATCGGGCGGTTCATCGCCGCCTGGTTCCGCGGGTTGTTCAGCGCCGCCGCGCGTCAGGAGAAGGACTACAAGCTCGCCTGGTACGTGATCATCGGTTCGGTGCCGATCTCGGTTCTGGGTTATCTGCTGAAGGACGAGATCCGCACGTCGGCGCGGAACCTGTGGATCACGGCGACGATGCTGGTGGTGTTCGGTCTGCTGCTGGGTCTGGCGGATCATCTGGCCAAGCACTCGCGGGACGAGCTGCGGATGAAGGACGCGATCGGGATGGGGCTGGCGCAGGCGCTGGCGCTCATCCCGGGCGTGTCGCGTTCGGGTGGCACGTTGACGGCGGGTCTGTTCCTGGGGCTGACGCGGGAGGCGGCGGCGCGGTACTCGTTCCTGCTGGCGATTCCGGCGGTGTTCGGGGCGGGGTTGTTCTCGATTCCGGATGTGCTGGAGCGTTCGGGTGCGGGTGTGCAGGCGTCGGTGCCGCAGATGATCGTGGCGACGATCCTGGCGTTCGTGGTGGGGTACGCGACGATCGCGTGGTTGTTGAAGTACGTGTCGAAGCACTCTTACTCGGCGTTCGTGTGGTATCGGCTGATGCTGGGCCTGGTGCTGATGGGGCTGCTGTCGATGGGGTTGTTGCAGCCGATCTAAGGTGGAATCCGTGGCCACGGTGATTCTGCTTCGACATGCGCGTTCGACTGCCAACGGTTCCGGTGTGCTGGCCGGGCGGTCGTTGGGTGTGGGGTTGGACGAGCGGGGGCAGGCGCAGGCTGCGGCGCTGGTGGGCCGGTTGAAGGACGTTCCGGTCTGTGCGGTGGTGTCGTCTCCTTTGCAGCGTTGCGAGGAGACGCTCGCGCCGTTGCTGGCGGATCGTGCTCTGGAGGCGGTCGCGGAGCCGGATGTGTCCGAAGTGGATTACGGGGCGTGGACCGGCAAGGCGTTGAAGGACCTGTTGAACGAGCCGTTGTGGGCGGTGGTGCAGCAGCATCCGTCGGCGGCGGTGTTTCCCGAGGGTGAGGGGCTCGCGCACGTGCAGGCGCGGGCGGTGGCGGCGGTGCGGGCGCATGATGCGCGGATCGCGGAGGAGCACGGGCCGGGTGCGGTGTGGGTGTTGTGCTCGCACGGTGATGTGATCAAGTCGGTGCTGGCGGACGCGTTGGGTGTGCATCTGGACGGGTTCCAGCGCATCGTGGTGGATCCGTGTTCGATCTCGGTGGTGCAGTACACGCAGACGCGGCCGTTCGTGTTGCGGGTCAACGACAACGGTGGGGATCTGGCGGGTGTGGTGCCGAAGGCGCCGCCGCAGGAGGAGCCGTCGTCGGACGCTACCGTGGGTGGCGCGACCGGGACCTGAGGTAGCGCTGTTCGGGCGCGCTCAGCGTGAGCTTCGCGGCTTTTTCGTATTCCTGTTGTGCGGCGTCGTGTTGTCCTTGCAGGTCGAGGAGATGTGCGCGGACGGCGTGGACTCGGTGGTGGTCGAGGTCCAGCGTGGACAGTTCGTCGAGTGCTTTGTGCGGGCCGTGGACCATGGCGACGGCGACGATGCGGTTGAGTGAGACCATGGGGCCGGGTGCGGTGACGGTGAGCAGCTCGTAGAGGCCGAGGATCTCGTGCCAGTCGGTGTCGTCGGCGGTCTTGGCGCCGGCGTGGACGGCGGCGATCGCGGCTTGGAGCTGGTAGGGGCCGATCTGGGCGGTGGCCAGGGCTTTCTGGATGAGCGTCGTGCCTTCCGCGATGGCGTCGGTGTCCCATTTGGTGCGGTCTTGTTCGGCGAGCGGGACGAGTGCGCCGTGGTGGTCGGTGCGGGCGGGGCGGCGGGCGTCGGTGAGCAGCATCAGCGCGAGCAGTCCGGTGAGTTCGCCGTCGTCGGGTCGTCTGCGGTGCAGCAGGCGGGTCAGGCGGATGGCTTCGGCGGTGAGGTCGACTCTGAGGAGGTCGTCGCCGGAGCTGGCGGTGGAGCCCTCGGTGAAGATCAGGTAGAGCACGTGCAGGACCGCGGTGAGGTCGGCCGGTGGCCGGAACTTGGCGCCTTTGATCTTCTGCTTGGCGCGGCTGATGCGTTGGGCCACGGTGGGTTCCGGTACGAGGAACGCGCGGGCGATCTCGGCGGTGGTGAGGCCGCCGACCGCGCGGAGGGTGAGTGCGATCTGCGAGGCGGTGGTGAGGCTGTCGTGGCAGCACAACGCGAGGATCGTGAGCGTGTCGTCCTGGGCGGGTACGGGGTCCGGTGGCGGTGGGGTCAGGGCGATGACCTTTTCCTCGCGTTGACGCCGTGCGACGTCGGACCGGTACTGCTCGATCCAGCGGCGGCCGGCCGCGGTGATGAGCCAGCCTTTCGGGTTGTCGGGGACGCCTTCGGCCGGCCACTGCTGTGCGGCGGCGAGCAGGGCTTCCTGCACGGCGTCCTCGCAGACGTCGAACTGGCCGTGGCGGCGCACGAGGACGCCGAGGACCTGCGGCGCCAGGTCGCGCAGCAGGTCCTCGATCTGTGGTGTGGTCCTCACAGGTCGAGCATGCTCATGTCGAAGACGGGCCGGATCTCGATGCCGTCGTTGTGCGCGTCGGGCAGGGTGGCGGCGTGGGCGACGACCTGGTCGATGGTGTCGGCCTCGACCAGGTAGAAGCCGGCCAGGTACTCCTTGGCCTCGGCGAACGGCCCGTCGGTGACGACGACCTCGCCGTTTTTGATGCTGACGCCTTTGCCGGTGTCGGGTCCGGCGAGGCCTTCGCTGACGACGAGTTCACCGGAGGCGCGGAGCTTGTCGGTGAGGTCGTAGTGGGCCTGCCCGAACTGCATCTGCTGCTCTTCGGTCAGCTTCTCCCACGCGGCGCGCGACTTCGGGTTGCTGTAGATGAGGATCAGGTACTTCACTTCGGCCTCCGCTCCTGGCTGGCTCGCCAAAAATCTTCTCACCGCCATGTCGAGACCGCGGGCCGTGCTTCGACATCGCTGTGTCAGCGGGTTCGAGAGGGAAGGTTTCGGAGATGACTCAGACGCTGGTGCAGGACGAGGCCGCGATCCGCGCGTTGTTCACCGAGCTCGTGGAGGGCATGCGGGAACGCTCGCCGGGGCGGGTGGTCGCGCGGTTCGCCGAGGACGCGGTGACGTGCACGCTGGCGCCGCCGTTGCGCAACACCGGCCTGGACGCCCGTGACCCGGAGGCGGTGGCGGGGTGGATGGCGGGGTTCGACGGGCCGATCACGGTCGAGCACCGGGATCTGGAGGTCGCGGTGTCCGGTGATGTCGCGTTCGTGCACGGGTTGCAGCGGCTGGCGGCGGTGCCCGTCGGGTATCCCGAGGGCTTCTCGATGTGGACGCGGGTGACGGTGGGGCTGCGGCGGCGTGAGGGGCGGTGGCTGGTCACGCACGAGCACCAGTCGGTGCCGTTCCACATGGACGGGTCGTTCCTGGCGGCCACAGACCTGGAGCCCTGAGCTGGAAACATGCCGGGGCCCGGACCGTGCAGGGGTGCGGTCCGGGCCCCGGTCTTCTTCGTGGCGGGTCCTACTTGACGTTCACCGCGGCCCAGGCGCGGTTGACCGCCGCGTACTCCGGCGACGAGGCGCCGTAGAGGTCGGCCGCGGCGGCGAGGGTGCCGGTGCGGGCGGCGGCGTACTTGGTGCTGGAGGTGAACTTGGTGGTCAGCGCGCGGTACCAGATCTTCTCGGCCTTGGCGCGGCCGATGCCGGTGACGGGCTGGTTGTCGTAGGTGGGGGAGTCGTAGGCGACGCCGTTGATGGTCTTCTGGCCGCTGCCCTCGGACAGCAGGTAGAAGAAGTGGTTGGCGATGCCCGAGGAGTAGTGCACGTCGACGCTGCCCGCGGTGGAGGACCAGTAGTCGAGGCTGCGGCCGTCCTTGGAGGGTTTGTCCATGTAGCGCAGCGGCTTGCCGTCACCGCGGATGTTGATCTTTTCGCCGATCAGGTAGTCGCCGACGTCGCTGCTGTTGGAGGCGTAGAACTCCGTGGTGGTGCCGAAGATGTCGCTGGTGGCCTCGTTGAGGCCGCCGGACTCACCGGAGTAGACCAGGCCCGCGGTCGCGGAGGTGACGCCGTGTGACATCTCGTGCGCCGCGACGTCGAGCGAGGTCAGCGGGTTCTGGTTGTTCGCGCCGTCGCCGTAGGTCATGCAGAAGCACGAGTCGTTCCAGAACGCGTTGCTGTAGTTGTTGCCGTAGTGGACTTTGCTCAGCGCGCCCACGCCGTTGTTCTTGATGCCGTTGCGGCCGTGGACGTTCTTGTAGTAGTCCCAGGTCTTGGCCGCGCCGTAGGCGGCGTCGACGCCGGCGGTGGCGGGGTCGGTGTAGGTGCCGTTGCCCCACTTGTTGTCGGCGTCGGTGAACAACGTGCCGGTGCCGGAGCCGTTGGCGAGGTTGTTGACCGACTGGTTGCCGCGCGCCGGGTCCTTGAGCTGGTAGGTGCTGCCCGACTGGGTGGTGTTGAGGGTGACCGTGCCGCTGAAGGTGGACTGGCCGGTGCCTTCGGCGTCGTGGATGTCGTCGTAGGACAGCAGCTTCTCGCCGGTCCTGGCGTCGGTGAACGTGTGCAGTTCGCTGGGCGTCTGGTCGTGCTTGACGCTGTGCTCGACGGTCTCCCAGGCCAGCACCGGGGCGTGGTCGAACGCGAACACCACGAGCGTCGCGCCGGAACGGGCCGCGACGGGCGCGGAGGTGTCGAGGCCGGCGAGGGAGGCCCCGGACGCCTTCGCGACGCCGGTGACCTGGCCTGACTTCTGGGTGACGACCACGTCGCCGCCGAAGACCTTCAGGCCGTTGAGTGTGCGGTCGAACCGCAGGTGGTTCGTGCCGTCGGCGTCGCGCACGACGTCTTTCGGGACGAGCCGCTCGCCCCCGGCCAGGCCGAGGGCGGTGGAGATCGTCCCCGCCGGGTCGGCCGCGTTGGCCGTGAACGTGCCCGTGGCGGCCAGTGCCGCCGCGGACATCAGGGCAGTCGTGATGCCCAGGGTTTTGCGCTTCATGAACGCTCCTTGTTCCGGTGCAGGGAGTGATCGCCCGGCGCGTTACAGGGGTGCCGGGTCGGTCACCGTGGAACAGCCCGACCTTCGTCTCGATGACCGGGCGTGGTGATCGTATTGCTCTGAGTGCATGCGACCAGCCACTCCCAAAATGCGAGATAGCTTCATGAATCGAGCTGCGGTGCTGGTCAGGCGATCATCTTTTGTCCGCATGGTGGAACAAAAGAGCAGCTCAACCACCGTGGAAACGCGACGGAAACAATCGGTGCCGGACGTGCTTACGGCGCAGTCCGCTGCTCCGGTTGGTGCAGCCCTACCGGAGGGGATCTTGTTTAGAGTTAACCGGCCCGCTTGAGAGCTGAGTCACAGATTCACAGGCCCAGACGGGTGACCGCGTTGTCCTCCAGCGGATTCGCCGTCCGGATGTAGCGGTGCACCGTGCGCGGGTTGGTCCACCGGCCCTGCCGCATGATCTCCCGGTCGCTCGCCCCGCCCAGCGCCGCCTGCGTCGCGAACCCCGCCCGCAGCGAATGCCCGCCGAACAACGCCGGATCCAGCCCCGCCCGCAGCGCGTAGCGCTTCACCAGCTCCGCCACCGCACGCCCCGACATCGCCTTCTCGCCGATGCCGCCGTGCCGGTTGACCACCGGGAACACCGGACCCGTGCGATTCGCGGCCTGATAGCCGTGGCAGCGGTGCAGACCGGTCTCCTCGATCTGCTTGCCGTCGAGCACATCCGCCCAGTCCGCGAACGCGCACACCGGGCACGTCGGCCGCCGGCTGCCGCGCGGCAGCACCACCGACTGCTGATGCTTGCCCGTCTGGTCCGTCTTCGTCGTCCCCAGCCTCACCAGCAACAACGGCTCGTGCGTGCGCGGATCGACGTCCACGCTCACGTCCTCGAACGCGATGCCCGCCAGCTCGCTGCGGCGCAGCGCACCCGCGAACCCCACGAGCAGCAACAACGCGTCGCGAGCCCGCGCCGGCCCCTCCGGCGGGCGTTCGCGCAGCAGCGCCTCCAGCGTGTCGAGCAGCACCGGCCGTTTGCGCACCGGCTGCGACCTGCGGCTGCGCCGGATGCCCCGCAACGTCAGCCGCACGACGTCACTGCGCGTCGGGCTCGGCAACCCGTTCGCCGCGTGCACCGCCGAGATCGCCGCCGACTTGCGCTCCAGCGTCGACGCCCCGAACGCCGGCGACCCGTCGTCCTTCACGGTGTCGGCCGCGGCCGCCAGGTACACCGCCACGTCGAGCGGATCGGCCGGCAACGCCTGCCTGCCCTCCGCTTGGCACCACCCGGCCCACGCGATCCAGTCCGACCGGTACGCCCGCACCGTGTTCGGCGACTGCGCGCTGCGCAGATAACTGCTCAGCGACGCCGCCTGCTCGTCGTCGAACCTCTCGCGCACCCTCGCGAGCGCGTCGACGTCGATCAGCACCGAGTGCGACACCCGGACCAGCGCGTGCTGGACGGGTTCGGGCAGGCTCACACCCGCGATGGTAGCCCTCTGATCAACTCCGCCACCTCGCCCGGCGCGAGCTCCAGCGCGCTGATCCCCACGCTGACCTCGAAACTGCACCGGCGCGGGTCCGGATTGGACCGCGCGTACAGGAACAGCTTGATCCCCGCTTCCTCCGCCAGGTTCTCCGCCGCGCGCTGCGCCTGTTCGGGCGGCATCGGCAGATGGACGTGGAACAGGGGAGTGGCCGGCACTTCAGGCGTGGTGTGGGCGAACCCGTCGTCGTTGATGGCCTTCGCCAACGCGCGCGCGTGCGCGGCGAACTCCGCCATGCGCGGCAGGTTCTCGTCCATGCCCATCAACGCGATCGCCGCCAACGGCCACGCGTCCGCGATCGCCCCGCCGAGCCTCCTGCGCCACACCTCCGCGTGCCCGATCGTGCCGGTGTCACCGGCGAGCACCGCGCCCCGCACCCCTTCGAGTCCTTTGTAGAGCGACACGTAAACCGTGTCGAACAGGCCCGCGATCTCCGGGAGCGTGACGTCGAAACCGGTCTGCGCCTCCCAGATCCGCGCCCCGTCGCAGTGCGCCGCCGCACCCCGGCCCCTGACCCATCCGGTCTGCTGCCGCAGCTCCTCGAACGTCGGCAGCAGGCCGCCGATGTCGCGCTGCGGCAGCTCGAACACCACCGCCGCCAACGGCTCCTTGACGGCCTTGAGATCGTCCAGGCCCAGCAGCCCGTTGCGGTCGCCCACGGGGTGGAACCGCAGCCCGTGCACCGCGCTGTACCCCTGGTTCTCCCACACGTGCAGATGCGACTGCGGATGCCCCGCGAACGCGTGCCGCCCCGTCCGCTCGGCGTGCACCCGCAGCACCGACTGCTGCGCCATCGTCCCCGACGGGAAGAACAACGCCTTCTGTTTGCCCAGCAGGCCCGCGACCCGCTCCTCCAGCTCCCGTACCGGGCCCTCGGGCGTCGTGTCCGGCGTGACCCACCCGGCGAGCCGGCGCGCCACCTCGTGCGGCGACCGGCGCGGACCGGCGTGGTTCGACAACGAGCGACGGATCTCCATGCCACGAGCCTACTTGTTGCAACTATCTGGCAATAGTGCCGTCTGTGTGGTCAGGCGGCTGCGCTCAGTCGCGCGTCCAGCTCCTCCTCGTCCGCCACGAACCACAACTGCCTGCCCTTGTTCGACTCGTAGACGAAGTCCCGCAACGCCGTACTCGCCGCCACCTGCTCGGCGATGTCACCCACCACCACGACCCGGAACCCGTACTGCTGCAACTTCTGCACCACCGCACCCGCCACCCGCGTGCGCAACCGGAAGAAGTCCGGCGTCAACCGCGCCACCGGCAACACCAGCCACTGCACGTCCTGCCCCCACAACGTGGCCATCAGGTCCACAGCGGACTGCTCGTCACCGATCGACGGGCCGTCGGGCGCGCACATCAGGACCGTCGCGCCGTGGCGCGTCTGCACAACATCAGGCATGAGCACGGAACCTAGCCGCGCAGTCCCGCCGCTGTCGCGGCGAATTCCGCTGCGGTGGCCTGAAAATGCCGGGCGCCACCGGGCCGGGCTGGGTAGCGTCGCCGGCCATGCGTGATCTTGCGGCGTTGCCCAAAGCCCACCTGCACGTGCACCTGGAGAGCACCGTGCGGGCGGACACGCTCGCCGAGCTCGCGGACCTGCACGGCGTCGACGTGCGGGCGCGGACCGGGAGGTTCGGCGACTTCGCCGAGTTCGCGGCGCACAACGGGCTCGTGCGGGACTGCCTGCGGCGAGCCGAGGACTTCAGCCGGATCGCGTACGAGTTCTGCGCCGAGGAAGCAGCGCAGGGGACCCGTTACGCCGAGGTCACGTTCACCGCGGCTGCGCACGGGGAACGGCTCGGGGATCCGGACATGCCGCTCGAGGCGGTGTTGTCCGGGCTCGCCGCAGGACAGGCCGCCCACGGCATCGAATGCCGTGTGATCGTGGACCACCCCCGCAAGCGGTCGGTCGAACGGTTCGAGACGTCACTTCGGCTCGCGGCCGCGCACCCTGAGGTCGTGGCGATCGGCATGGCCGGGGCGGAGGACCACCCGCTCACACCGTTCGCCGCCGTCTTCCGCGCCGCACGCGAGGCCGGGGTCGGGCTCGTGCACCACGCCGGAGAGTGCTGCGGCGCCGCCAGCGTGCGCGAAGCCGTCACCGTCGGGCTCGCCGACCGGATCGGCCACGGGTTCCGGGCACTCGAAGACCCCGAGGTCGTCGCACTGCTGCGCGACCGCGCCATTGCGCTCGAAGTGTGTCCCTCGTCCAACGTCGCACTGGGACTGGTCGAGTCCATCTCCTCTCATCCGCTGCCACTGCTCCTGGACGCCGGGCTGACCGTCACCCTCAGCACCGACATCCCCTCGTCCACCGGCGCCACGCTCACCGGCGAGTACCGGCTGCTGCGCGACGAACTCGGCCTCGACGACGACACCATCGCCACGATCGCGACGAACGCGGTCGACGCCTCCTTCGCGCCCGAAGACACGAAAGCCCTGCTGCGTCAGGACATCGCCACTTGGCGCGCCGGCTCGTAACACACCAGACCGTGCCGCGCCGCCAGCAACCCCACCAGCTCCACCACCCGCTGCCGGCCCGGCCACACCACGTGCACGATCACCGCGTCCACCCCCACCGTCAGCGCCTCGTTCCACGACACCGGCGACGACGGATCGGGCGAGGTCTGCCGCAGCTCCCGCACGAACGCCGCCACCGCCGGGTCGAACGCGCCCAACGGCGAAGCCCGCAACTCCGCGTAACGGGCAGCCGCCTCCGCCGACGACGCCGGACCGGGAGCCCGCCACACCACAACATCCACCGGCACGTCCATCACGCCACCTTCCCGAACAACGCACCCAGCCGCGGCACCCGCGCCGAGATCTCCACCGGATCCGAGAAGTCCCACTGCGGGCCCGCGGGCTCCGGCGACACCAGCACCCGCAGACCACGCGCCACGAGCTCCGGCTCGAGATCACCGCCGAACGCCTCGGCCGCCACGTAGTCGAGGCCCTCCCACGCCGGCCAGTCGTCATCGGCCCACGCGTGCACGCCACCACGCGACGCCAGCAGCCGCACGTGCGGCAGCTCCGCCAACGCATCCGGCGACGCGGCCACCGACTCGAACACCGCCCGCCCCTGACCCACCAGCCACGCCTGGAAGTAGAAGAACCCGTCGTCGCCGCACAAGCCGCCGCAGATCACCTCGGCCGCCTGCCAGTGCGCCCACGTGTCCACCCGCCGCCGCACCTCGTCCAGGCGCAGCGCGAACTCCACCGCCTCCTGCGGCGAAGGCAACGCGGCGGCCAGCCACTCCAGCCGCCGGTCCTGGCACGAGGTCTCCGCAGCCGACCTCTCGACCAGGACCCAGAACGCGTTCAGGTCCATGCCCAGCACGCTAGCGAGGGGGTCTGACAATTTTCGGCGCCCGCCCATCGCGCCTGGTCAATGGACGTGAGGGCGCGGTTCGCACCCGAAAGCGTCGGCCACCCGCCGACCCCGGCGAGGCCGCCACCGCCTGCCACCGCGAAATGGGCGCGGCACCCGAGGTCGGCGACGCGCGTCGTCACCCCGGTGCCGGTGGCGACGACGAGCGCGTCGCGGACGCGGACGAGCACCCGTCGTGCCTGCTCATGCCACTCGCGCCCGCCCCCTCGTGACAGGTGGGCGGCGGACGGCGCGCACCGGCGGAGAACCCCGCCACCGGCTCGGACGGTTATTGGCGCGAACGAGCCGGGGTGGTCTGACTATCCTTGAGGCCAAATGGACACCCCGCTCGCTGAACTGCACAAACGCCTGCCCGAGCTCATGCCGCGTGATCAACGCCGGCTCGCCAGGCGCCTCGACGGCGTTCGCAAGGTCAAGGACCCGCTCGCCCGCAAGAAGATCACCGAGGAGATCGCCGCCCAGATCGACGAGGCCGCGCTCAAGGTCGCGCTGCGCAGGGAGTCCGTCCCCAAGATCACATACCCGGAAGAACTGCCGGTCAGCCAGCGCAAGGACGACATCAAAGAGCTGATCGCGAACCACCAGGTCGTGATCGTGGCCGGCGAGACCGGCTCCGGCAAGACCACCCAGCTGCCCAAGATCTGCCTGGAGCTCGGCCGCGGCGTCACCGGCCAGATCGGCCACACCCAGCCGCGCCGCATCGCCGCCCGCACCGTCGCCGAACGCGTCGCCGAAGAGCTGAACACCAAGCTCGGCGACACCGTCGGCTACAAGGTCCGCTTCACCGACCAGTCCGGCGACGACACCCTCGTCAAGCTCATGACCGACGGCATCCTGCTCGCCGAGATCCAGACCGACAGGACGCTGAGCCGCTACGACACGATCATCATCGACGAGGCCCACGAACGCAGCCTCAACGTCGACTTCCTGCTCGGCTACCTCAAACAGCTGCTGCCGCGCCGCCCCGACCTCAAGATCGTGATCACGTCCGCCACGATCGACCCGCAGCGCTTCAGCGCCCACTTCGGCAACGCCCCGATCATCGAGGTCTCCGGCCGCACCTACCCCGTCGAGACCCGCTACCGGCCGCTCGACGAGGACGACGACCAGACCCAGGGCATCATCAACGCCGTCCACGAGCTGCAGGCCGAAGGCCCCGGCGACGTCCTCGTCTTCCTCTCCGGCGAACGCGAGATCCGCGACACCGCCGACGCCCTCAAAGCCGAAGACCTGAAGAACACCGAGATCCTCCCGCTCTACGCGAGGCTCTCCGTGGGTGAACAGCACCGCGTCTTCCAGAAGCACTCCGGCCGCAGGATCGTGCTGGCCACCAACGTCGCCGAGACCAGCCTCACCGTGCCGGGCATCAAGTACGTCATCGACCCCGGCAACGCCCGCATCTCCCGCTACAGCCACCGCCTCAAGGTCCAGCGCCTGCCGATCGAACCGATCAGCCAGGCGAGCGCCAACCAGCGCAAGGGCCGCTGCGGCCGCGTCAGCGAAGGCATCTGCATCCGCCTGTACTCCGAAGAGGACTTCGAGGCACGCCCGGAGTTCACCGACGCGGAGATCCTGCGCACCAACCTCGCCAGCGTCATCCTGCAGATGACCGCCATCGGCCTGGGCGACGTCGCGAAGTTCCCGTTCATCGACCCGCCCGACTCGCGCAACATCAACGACGGCATCGGCCTGCTGCAGGAGCTCGGCGCCATCGACGCCGCCCAGAAGGGGTCGGGGGAGAAGAAGCTCACGCCGACCGGGCGCAAGCTCGCCCAGCTGCCCGTCGACCCGCGCCTGGGCCGCATGGTGCTCGAGGCCGACACCACCGGCTGCCTCAAAGAGGTCATGATCATCGCCGCGGCGCTGTCCATCCAGGACCCCCGCGAACGCCCGGCCGACCAGCAGGAAGCCGCCACCCAGCAGCACGCGAGGTTCGTCGACTCCGAGTCCGACTTCGTCACGTTCCTCAACCTCTGGGACTACCTGAAGCAACAGCAGAAAGCACTGTCGGGCAACCAGTTCCGCAAGCTGTGCAAGAACGAGTTCCTCAACTACCTGCGCGTGCGCGAGTGGCAGGACATCTACCTGCAGCTGCGTCAGGTCGCCAAGCAGATCGGCATGACACCGGGCGACCAGCCCGGCGACCCCCGCAACATCCACATCGCCCTGCTGTCCGGTCTGCTCAGCCACATCGGCGTCAAGGACGTGCTCAAGAAGCAGGCCCCCGGCGAGAAACGCCGCCCCATGACGGAGTTCCTCGGCGCCCGCAACGCCAAGTTCGCGATCTTCCCCGGCTCCGCGCTGGCCAGGAAACCACCGCAATGGGTGATGGCCGCCGAGCTCGTCGAGACCAGCCGCCTCTGGGGCCGCATCGTCGCCAGGATCGAACCCGAATGGGCCGAACGCCTCGGCGAGCACGTCGTCAAGCGCCAGTACTCCGAACCCCACTGGGAAGCCAAGCGCGGCAGCGTCGTCGCCCTGGAGAAGGTCACCCTCTACGGCGTCCCGATCGTCGCCGGCCGCAAGGTCAACTACGGCCGCATCGACCCCGAACTCTCGCGTGAGCTGTTCATCCGCCACGCGCTGGTGCAGGGGGAGTGGACCACCCACCACAAGTTCTTCCACACCAACCGCGCCCTGCTCGACGAGGTCGAGGAACTGGAGAACCGGGCGCGGCGCCGCGACATCGTCGTGGACGAGGAGACCCTGTTCGGGTTCTACGACCAGCGCGTCGCCCCCGAGGTCGTCTCCGCGCGCCACTTCGACTCGTGGTGGAAGAAGCAGAAGAACAAGAACCTGCTCACCTTCACGAAGGACATGCTGGTCAACGACCGCGCCGACGTGAGCCCCGAGGCCTACCCCGACCAGTGGCGGCAGGGCGAGCTCACCCTCCCGCTGAGCTACCACTTCGAACCCGGGACCAAGAACGACGGCATCACGGTCCAGCTCCCGCTGCCGGCACTGACCACGCTCGACGACGACGCGTTCTCCTGGCAGATCCCCGGCCTGCGGCACGAGCTCGTCGTCGCCCTGATCCGCTCACTGCCCAAGCAGCTGCGCCGCAACTTCGTCCCCGTCCCCGACGTCGCCACCGCCGTGCTCGCCCGCATCAAACCCGAGGACACCAGCCTGCTGGCCGGCGTCGAACGCGAGCTCAAAGCACTCACCGGCGTCACCGTGCACCGCGACGACTGGCAGTTCGACGCCGTCCCCGACCACCTCAAGCTCACCTTCCAGGTCGTCGACGAGCACAACCGCACCCTCGCCGAGGGCAAGGACATCGCCGCGCTGAAGGAGAAGCTGCGCGACGAGGTCCGCGAGTCGCTCAGCCAGGCAGCCGGACACCTCGAACGCACCGGCCTCACCACCTGGGACTTCGACACCCTCCCACGCACCATCGAGCAACGGCAGTCCGGCATCACCGTCACCGCCTACCCGTCGCTGGTCGACCAGAGCTCGGCCGTCGCGATCAAGGTCCTCGACACCCCCGGCCGCCAGGCCTACGCCCACCGCCGCGGCGTGCGCAGGCTGCTGCTGATGAACATCAACTCACCCGTCAAGCACCTGCAACGCCACCTCGACAACGCCGCCAAGCTCGCGCTGACCCGCAACCCCCACGGCGGTGTCGCGGCGCTGCTGTCGGACTGCATCACGGCCGCCGTCGACCGGCTCATGGGCGAACCCGCCTGGGACGCCAAGACCTACGCGGCCCAGCTGAAGAAGGTCCAGGCCGCCCTCAACGACACCACCTGGGTCGTCGTCCAGGAAGTCCGCAAAGTCCTCGAAGCCGCCCACGAGGCCGAACTGAAGCTCAACGGCCTCAAGGGCGCGCCGGACTCGGTCGCCGACATCCGCGCCCACCTCAACTCGCTGGTGTACAAGGGGTTCGTCACCCACACCGGGTACGACCGGCTGCCCGACCTCGTCCGCTACCTCAAGGGCATCTCCCGGCGCATCGAGAAGCTGCCCGAGAACCCGCGCCGCGACCTCGAATGGACCGACAAGGTCCACCAGGTCCACGCCGAGTACCGCGAACTGCGCGCGCAGACCCCTGCCGACGAACCCGCGCCCGAGCTCGACGAGATCCGCTGGATGATCGAGGAGCTGCGGCTGTCCTACTTCGCCCAGACCATCGGCACCCGCTACAGCGTCAGCGACAAGAGGATCTTCAAAGCCCTGGACGCCGTGCCGCTGTGAGCCGCTACCGTGGAGCATGAGGTTCTCGGGGGATTCCACGTGGCTGATCAGAAGCGGTGACGGCGGCACGTTCCCGCTGTTCGTGCGGGAGGCGCTCGGCATCAGCACACCGACCGCCGACGCCATCCCGCGCCTGGTGCCCCCGGTGCCGCGGCTGACCGACGTCCTGTGCCCGCCGGAGCTCGTCGAGGACTGGGACCGGTGGTGGCGCGGGTGCACCTCGGCCGGGTCCAGCCGCGAACCGGTGGGCCTGCCCGAGATCCTGCACGAGGCCTACGCGGAGTGGGGCGCCTTCACCGCGCCGGACAACACCTGCCGCCGTGACGACGTCCGGCGCGGGTTCTCGGACTCGGTCCAGGAGCTGATGGCCGACCTCGAACGGGAACTGGGACACCGGCCGATCTTCGAACTGGAGGTGCTCCAGATCCCGGTCGAAGGGCAGTTCTGGCAGCGGCTGCGCCGCGACAAGGTGCTGGCGTCGGAGGAACTGCTGGCCTCCCGCAACGTCATCGCGCCGCTGGAGTCGGTGATCCGCGACCTCGTCCGATGAGCCGTCGGACGAGGTCGCGCCGTGCCTACTCCGGCGGCTCCATCGCCCCGGTCATGATCGCCACCGCGTCCGACATCGACACCGACTTCGGGTCCACCACGGCCTTGCGGCGCCCGAGCCGCTGGATGTGGATGCGGTCGGCCACCTCGAACACGTGCGGCATGTTGTGGCTGATCAGGATCACCGGCAGACCCCGGTCGCGGACCTGCAGCACCAGGTCGAGCACCGCGCGCGACTCCCGCACGCCCAGCGCCGCGGTCGGCTCGTCCATGATCACGACGCGGCTGCCGAACGCCGCCGCGCGCGCCACCGCCACGGCCTGGCGCTGGCCGCCCGACAGGGTCTCCACCGCCTGGCCGGGGTTCTGGATCGTCATGATCCCCAGCGCGTCGAGCTGACGGCGGGCCTCCTCGCGCATGCCCTGCCGGTCGAGCATCCGGAACACCGACCCCAGCACACCCTTGCGGCGCCGTTCGCGGCCCAGGAACAGGTTCGCCGCGATGTCCAGCGACGGCGACACCGCCAGCGACTGGTGCACCGTCTCGATGCCGGCGCGGCGCGCGTCCAGCGGCGACGAGAACGACACCGGCTCACCGTTGAGCAGGATCTGGCCCTCGTCCGGCACGACCGCCCCCGACAGGGCCTTGATCAGCGACGACTTGCCCGCGCCGTTGTCGCCGATCACCGCGAGGATCTCGCCGGGCAGCAGCTCCAGGTCCGCGCCCGCCAGCGCGGTCACCTTCCCGTACCGCTTCACCAGGCCCGTGGCCTGCAGCACCGGCGTGGTCATGCCTTCACCTTCCTGATCCACTGGTCCAGCGACACCGCCACGATGATCAGCACACCGACCGCCATGGTCTGCCACAGCACGTCCACCCCGGCCAGGGCCAGGCCGTTGCGGAACACACCGACGATCAACGCGCCGATCAGCGAACCCACCACGGCGCCGCGGCCACCGAACAACGACGTCCCGCCGATCACCACCGCGGTGATCGAGTCCAGGTTGTCGGTCTGGCCCGCCTGCGGGCTGGCCGAGGCGATCCGGCCGATCAACGTCCACGCCGCCAGCGCGTAGATCAGCCCCGCCGTCGCGTACACGCTCAGCAGCACCCGTGCCGTGCGGATGCCCGACAGCCGCGAGGCTTCGAGGTCGTCACCGGTGGAGTAGACGTGCCGGCCCCACGCGGTGTTCTTCAGCACGAACGCCATCGCCGCCACCAGCACGACCAGCATGATCGAGCCGTAGGTGATGCGGGTGCCGGCGATGGTGAACGTCTGCCCGGTCCACAGCAGCAGCTTCGGCATGTCCGTGCCGCGGATCGTGGCACTGCCGGAGTACCAGAGGTTCACCGCGAAGAACACGTTCAGCGTGCCCAGGGTGACGATGAACGGCGGCAGCTTCAACCTCGTCACCAGCACACCGTTGAGCAGGCCGCACAGCGTGCCGACCGCGAAGCCCAGCAGCAACGCGGGCAGCCCCGGCAGGCCGGTTCCCGCTGCCACCTTGGCCATCACGATCGAGGTGAGCACCATGATCGCCCCGCACGACAGGTCGATGCCCGCGGTCAGGATCACGATCGTCTGCCCCACCGCGAGCGTGCCCACCACCGCGACCTGCTGCAGGATCAGCGAGATGTTGCCCGGCGTCAGGAACCGGTCCGACAGCAGCGCGAACACGATCACCGCCACCAGCAGCACCACCGCCGGGCCGATCGTGGCCTGCGCGTGCAACAGGTGCTGCAACCGGGTCAGCACCGAACGGTCACGCTGCTCCGGCAGGGGAGCGGGAGGCCGGGTAGCCGTCGTCGTCATGGCTCAGCCCCAGCAGTTCTGCAGGCCGAACGCCGAGTCCTTCGACTCCACGCCCTGCGCCGGCTGGTCGGTGATCAACGTGACGCCCGTGTCGGTGTTCTGCGGCTTCGACCCGTCCTTGGCGAACTTCGTCACCGCTTCCACGCCGAGCTTCGCCATCTTCAACGGGTACTGCTGCGACGTCGCCCCGATCACCCCGGCCTTGACGTTGTTCACGCCGGGACAGCCGCCGTCCACCGAGACGATCACGACGTCCTTCTCCTTGCCGGCCGCCTTCAACGCCTCGTAGGCACCGGCCGCCGCGGGCTCGTTGATCGTGTAGACCAGGTTGACGCCCGGATCCTTCTGCAGCAGGTTCTCCATCGCCGTGCGGCCACCCGACGGGTCGCCGTTGGTCACGTCGTGGCCCACGATCCGCGGATCCGACTCGTCACCGATCTTGTTCTTGTCCTTGACGTCGACGCCGAAGCCCTCCAGGAAGCCCTGGTCGCGCTGCACGTCCACCGACACCTGGTTCGGGTTGAGGTCCAGCAACGCGATCTTGGGCTGCTTGCCGTTCGCGGCGAACTTCGCCTTCGCCCACTGCCCGATCAGCAGCCCTGCCTTGTAGTTGTCGGTCGCGAACGTCGCGTCCGCCGCCGTCGCCGGCTCCAGCGGCGTGTCCAGCGCGATCACCAGCAGGCCCGCCGCCCGCGCCTTGTCCACCGACGGCACGATCGCCTTCGAGTCGCTGGGCGTGATCAGGATGCCCTTCGCGCCCGACGCGATCAGGTTCTCGATCGCGTCCACCTGCGTCTGGTTGTCGCCGTCCTGCTTGCCCGCGAACGACTGCACCGTCGCACCCGACGACGAGGCCGCCTGCTGGGCGCCCTCCTTCATCTTCACGAAGAACGGGTTCGTGTCGGTCTTGGTCACCAGGCCGACCAGCGTCGTCCCACCCGACGAACCACCGCCCCCACAGGCCGCCGCGGACAGCGCCAGCACCGCCGCTGCCGTCAGACCGAACGCTCTGCGCGACATGACTCCTCCTACGTCAACGTTGACGTAACCGACCGGATTGGAAGCGGAAGCGGCTACGTGAGAAGTGGGGATTCCTTTACGTCATCGTTGACGCTAGCTTTCTGGGAGAAGACGCGACAAGCGGGCGTTACGCAAGCGTTACCCGGGGTGGGCAGACATGGATCAAGCAGGAGAAAGACGCGAACCCACGATGCGCGACGTCGCGGCGCTGGCGAAGGTCAGCACCAAGACCGTCTCCCGCGTCATCAACGGACTGCCCGGCGCGGGCCCCGAGGTCGTCGACCGCGTCCGCGCCGCCGCCCGCACGCTGGGCTACCGCCCCAACCTCACCGCCAGCAGCCTGCGCCGCTCCGACCGCCGCAGCGCCACCATCGGCGTGCTGTTCGAGGACCTCTCCAACCCGTTCGACGCCGCCCTGCTGCGCGCCGTCGAGGACCGCGCCCGCCACAACGGCGTCCTCGTGCTCGCCGGCAGCAGCGAGGACGACCGCGCCCTGCAGGGCGAACTGCTCGTCTCGCTGTCCGCCCGCCGCGTCGACGGCGTCGTCGTCATGGCCGCCGGCGGCCACCAGGACGCGCTGCAGCAGGAACGCGAACGCGGCACCCCGATGGTGCTCGTCGACCGGCCACCCACCTTCGGCGGCACCGACTGCGTCACCACCACCAACCGCGACAGCTCCCGCGAAGCCGTCCTGCAGCTCGCCTCGCTCGGACACCGCGACATCGCGTTCCTCGGCGACCGCCGCACCCTGTGGACCAGCCAGGAGCGCTACACCGGCTACCTCGAAGGCCTCGCCCAGGCCGGTCTCACCCTGCGCGAGGAACTCGTGCGCACCGACCTGCACGGCGCCGACCTCGCCGAGACCGCCGCGCGGGCGCTGCTCGACCTCGACCGGCCGCCCACCGCCCTGTTCACCGCCCAGAACCTCGTCACCGTCGGCGCCATGCGCGTGCTGCGCGCCCGCGGCCTGCAGCACCGCGTCGCCCTCATCGGCTTCGACGACTTCCCGCTCGCCGACATGCTCGAACCCGGCATCACCGTCGTGCGCCAGGACGTCCCCGGCCTCGGCCGCAAAGCCGCCGACCTCATCTTCGCCCGCATCGACGGCGACACCTCACCACCCGTGCACGCCGTCGTGCCCGCCGCCCTCGTGCGCCGCGGCTCCGGCGAGATCCAGCCCTCAGGCGACTGACAGCACCGCGCCGACCACCTGCGGACCCGAGCACAGCGCCGCGTCGTTGTGATCGGCACCGGCCACCTCGACCAGCCGCGCCCGTGCCGCCGCCGCCACCGCACGGCTCTGCGCGGGTGGCACCACCGAGTCCGCCGTGCCCAGCACCACGACCGTCGCAGCGTCCACACCGGACACGCGTTCGACCACGGGATACTTGTCCCGCAACAACATCCTCACCGGCAGCCACGGGTAGTGGTGCGACCCGGCCGCCGCCAGCGACGCGAACGGCGAGCGCAGCACCAGCCCCAGCGGCGGGCGGTGGGTCGCGAGCTCGACGGCGACCGCGGCGCCCAGCGACTCGCCGAAGTAGATCACCGGGCCGTCGACCAGATCCAGCGCCGCCCGCGCGTCGTAGGTCAGACCCTCCTCGGAAGGCGTGCCGGGATTGCCGCCGTAGCCGCGGTAGTCGAACAACAACACCGACAACCCGCGCCCGGTCAGCGACCGCGCCAGCGGCACCCGCCCCTCCCGGTTGCCGCCGTTGCCCGGGAACACGATCACCGTCGCCCGCGCGCCCGGCACCTCGAAGTGCCAGCCGTCCAGCAGCAGACCGTCCGCCGTCACCAGCCGGACGTCACGCCCACCGGGCAGCACCTCCTCCGCCGACGGCACCGGACCGGGGGAGGGGAAGTAGATCAGCTTGCGCTGAAAGGCGAAGACCACGGCGACGATGGTGACAACCACCGCCGCCGCGATCAAATCAGCTCAACTCAGCAGCGCTTGTCCGTGTTCGCGAAGTACCCGTACTCGGGGTTGTCCACCATGGTCCCCTGCGCCTGCGTGCACATCGACAACGTGGCCGTGCCCTTGGACCACACCTCGCGGTCGCGGTTGCCGCCCTTGACGTAGCCCTGCGTCCCGTTCGGCGTCAGGACGCCCACGGTGACGTAGTAGTTGTGGCCCTTGTTGTGGTACGAGTCCCACACGTACACGTAGGCCCAGTTCTTGCCGCACCCCTTGAACTGCTTCACCGACGCGACCGGGCCACCGCCCTCGTCGATGTAGGCGGTGCTGCCGATCTGCGTGACCGGACCGCACCCCGGCGCCGACTCCGCGTGTGCCATCCCCGGCGACAGCATCGCGACGAACAGCGCTCCTGCCAGTACGAGCGAACGCCTCATCCTCAGCACCTCCGGTCGGTCTCGGCGGTCAGCCAGGTGTCCTCGCTGATCACGAAGTCCTTCAGGCCTCCGGCTGCACGGGTGCACCGGTTGAGCGAATCCCTGCCGGCGGACCACCCCTCCTGCTGGTTGCGGGGATAGGTCCGCTGCCCCTGGAGCTCCCCTTCGACGTCCATGGCCACCGAGATCTGGAAGTCACCCACCTTGCGGGCGAACGAGTCCCACACGTAGATGTACGCGTAGTTCTTGCCGCAACCGATGAACTGCTTGACCGACGCCTTGGCGTCCCGGGAGTCACCACCGATGTAGGCGGTCTTGCCGATCTGCGTCACCGAACCACACCCCGGCGCCGACTCCGCGTGCGCCACCCCGGACGACATCCCTGCCAGCACGAAGACGGCCGCCGCCGCCACAGAAACGAATCTCACGCCCCGACCGTGCCCGCACCCGGTTACCCGGCGGTAAATCACCTGGCGGTCACGTACAGCCACACCGCCAGGGCGAAGCCGCAGAGGGCGATGAGCCACCGCATGACCTCCTGGCGGACCCGCCGGGCGATCGCGGGCCCGATGAGCCCGCCGACGACAGCTCCGAGACCCAGCGGGATCGCCGCCTGCCACGCGACGGTTCCGACGACGGCGAACAGCACGGCCGGCAGGATGTCCGACGCCAGCAGGATCACGTTCTTCATCGCGTTGGCCCGGTGCAGCACCGGTTCCTCGGTGAACAGCAGCAGAGCGATCAACAGGATGCCCGAGCCCGCGCCGAAGTAGCCGTTGTAGAGCGCGACCGCGCCCAGGCCGCCCAGCACCGCCGGGCGGCTCCACTCGTGCCGGCGCGCACGCTGCCACCGGCTGATAGCGGGCTGAAGCAGCAGGGTGAGCGACCCGGCGAGCACCAGAAACGGCACGATCCGGTCGAAGACCTCTCCCGGCGTGACCACCAGCAGAACCGCCCCGGCCAGCGACAACACCACACCCACCGCAGCCCACCGGCGGATGGTCCCGCCGTGCCCGGAGACGTCCGGCGCCGCCCGGCTCGCGGAGCTGATCCCGCTGCCGAGCAGGGCGACCGAGTTGGTCACGTTCGCCGCCAGCGGCGGAATCCCCGCGGCCAGCAGCGCCGGATAGGCCACGAGACTGGTGATGCCACCCGCCGTGCCGATGATCCCGGCCACCACACCCGCCACGAACAGGAACACCGTGACCAGGACCGGGTGCGGCACCCCGCGCTACTCCGCGGCACGAGGCGTGAACGGCACCAGCACCACGGTGATGTTGTCGTGGCCACCCGCGTCCAGGGCCACCTTCACGAACTCCTCCGGCCCGGACCCCAGCAGCGGCTCCAGGTCCTCCGGCTGCGGCCGGTAGTTGTGCAGCCCGTCCGAGCACAGCAGGAACACCCCGGGCGACGTCGGCTGCAGCGTCACGACCTGCGGCTCCACCCGCCCGGCGTCCGCGCCGATCCACCGCGACAGCACGTGCGCGCGACGGTCCGTGCGCGCCTGCTCCTCGGTCAGCACACCCTCCGCCACGAGCTGCGCGGCCCACGTGTCGTCGGTGGTGAGCTGCTTGGAGCCCTCCGCCGACAACCAGTAGGCCCGCGAGTCGCCGACCCACCCGACCGTCGCCGAGGAGTCCGTGACCAGCACCGACACGAACGTGCACGACGGCGCGACACCCCGGCCGCCCGCCTCGACCGGCTCGGCCTCCACCAGCTGCTCGACCGCGAAGCACGACGCCGCCACGGCGTCGACCATCGCCTGCTCCGGGTCCGCGGTGTCGATCAGCGCGTTGATCAGCACGTCCACCGCCGCGTCGGCGGCCGCCTGCGAGGCCTGCTCCGCCCGCTCGGACGACGCCACGCCGTCGCAGACCACGGCGGCGACACCCTTGCCCGCGACGTGCCCGAACGCCATCGAGTCCTCGTTGCGCGCCCGCCGCTTGCCCCGGTCCGACACACCGGACACCGCGCCGAGCGTGTACTCGACCCGGTCGCGCGCCGACGGCTGATGCCGGCCGCACTGGGTGCAGTAGTCCTCGTCGTCGATGTCGGGCGAGCCGCACAGGATGCACGAGGCCTGCGCGGGACCGGTCGGTCCGCCCAGCGGCGTGCGGCGGACCAGCAGGTTGCGTCCGCACGCCTCGCAGAACCGGTCCTCCGGCGCGACGGGCGCGAAGCACTCCGGGCACTTCAGGGTGTCCATCAAACCAACGTCCTAGGCCTTACCGCGTTCGCGCGGTCCACCAATGCGATCCGTTCCTCCGGCGTGGCCGCGAACCGGGCCAGCGTGCGGTAGCGCCGCTCGAGACCCAGCCGAAGCTCGTGTTCGGAGAGTGCACAGTCCAGCACCCTGCCCTCGGCGGCCTGATTGCGGGTCACGTAGTCGTACGCCGCCTCCAGCACCTCAGCCGACAGCTGGGTGTGCGAATGGACGTCGATGTCCAAGGCGTGCAACCGTTCCCCGGCCGCGACGAGGTCCTCCGCGCCGCAGTCGCCGAGCTGCGCGCGCACCGCCGCGATCTGCGCCGCGAGATGCTGCGAGGAAGTGTCCGGAACGGACAGCAGCACGTCGACCGCTCGCGCACGGTCACCGCACGCGAGCAACACGCGCGCCAGCCCGAACGCCGCCGACACGTACGCGTGGTCGGTCCGCCACACCAGCTCGTACCAGCCCGCCGCCGCCTTCAGATCACCCGTCGCCTCGTAGCACGCGCCCAGCGCGAGCTTCGGCGCCGCCTCACCCGGCACCGCCGAGCACACCGCGTCGAAGAACCCCAGCGCGTCCTGCGCGCGCCCGTCGGTCAGCGCGGCGAGACCCCGGTACCAGTCCGGCCGCCAGTCCTCCGGATCCAGCTCGGACTCGTCGAACATCGACGGCGCCGTCAGCGCCTCCAGCTCCCGCAACGCCGCCTCGGTGTCCCCGGACTCGATCAGCACCCGCACGATCCGCAACCGGACCTCCACGGTGTACTCCGGCGCTTTTCTCAATCCAGCCGGATCCGACGTCGTCGCCGTCGCGAGCCACGACGCCGCCGCGTCCGAGGTGCTCACGCTCGGCGCCGGCAACGCCAGCGCCACCTCCGCCAGGTCCAGCGCACCCTCCACACCGAACCGGCGGCGTTCCGGCGTGAACTGCCGCGACAGCCCGGGCCGCTGCACGCCGTCCTCCATCGCCAGCACCTCGCGCAGCACGCCCGTGAGCTGCTCGGCCATGTCCTCGGCGGAGGAGAACCGCAGCTCGGGGTTCGGGTTGGTGGCGCGCAGCAGCAGCCGGTGGAACGACTCGAACCGGCCCAGCAGCGGTTCCTCGTCGACCGTGGGCAGCCGGTCCTTGCACCGGCCGCGGAAGTCGAACGGGAAGCTCATCACCGCCAAAGCTCGCCCGATCGTGTAGATGTCGGAGAACACCGACGGACCGATCGTGCCGATCTCCGGAGCCTGGTAGCCGATCGTGCCGTAGATGGGGGAGTGGTGGTCGTCGATGCGCCGCACCGCGCCCAGGTCGATCAGCTTGAGCTGCTCCTCGGTGTGGATCATGTTGTCCGGCTTGAAGTCGCAGTACAGCAACCCGACCCCGTGCAGGTAGCCGACCGCGGGCAGGATCTCCAGCACGTACGCGATCGCCTGTGCCAGCGGCAACGCCTCGTCACCGCGGCCCTCCCGGCGCCGGCGCGTGATCATGTCCTTGATGGACTCGCCGCCGACGTACTCCATCACGATGTAGTCGACCAGGTTGCCGCTCTTGCGGTCCGCGTGCCGGATGAAGTTGTGGATCTTCACGATGTTCGGGTGCTCGACCTCGGCCAGGAACCGCCGCTCCGCCAGCGCCGCCGCCATCGCGTCGGCGTCACCGGAGTCGAGCAGGCCCTTGAGCACCACCCACCGGTCGCTCACCGCGTGGTCCAGCGCCAGGTACAGCCACCCCAGACCACCGTGCGCCAGACACCCCAGCACCTCGTACTGGTCGTGCAGCAGCTCACCCGGCTCCAGCTTCGGCGTGAACGAGTACGCGTGCCCGCACTGCGGGCAGAACCCCTCCACCCGCCCCGGCTTGCCGTCCTTGCGCCGCCCGACCTTCTTGCCGCACCGCGAGCAGAACCGCTTGGCCTCCGGCACCTCCGGGTTCTCCAGCACCGCGGTCTCCGGGTCGCGGTAGGGCACCCGCGGCACCTCGACCAGCCCGGCGCCCAGGCGGCCGCGGCTCATCGACCGCCCGCTGCCCCTGCGCGCGCGCCCCGAGCTCGAACGCGACAACCCCCGCGAGGCCTCCTGCGACACCGACCAGGGCGCGGTCCCCGGCGACGTCGCGGGCCCCGTGACCGGCAGATCCAGATCCTCACTCATCTCGCGACCCTCCCTAGTCCCGATAACGAGCGACCGGCGGCGCCGGTGCCGGACCCAGCCGATTCAGCCACCGCCAGTAAATCCCGCTCCACGTGCCGTCGCCGCGCATCCGCTCCAGCACGCCGTTGACGAACCGGACCAGGTCCTCCTGCCCCTTGGGTATCCCCACGCCGTACGGCTCCTCGGTGAACCGCGCCCCCACCACCTCGGTGTACGGGTCCTGCGCCGCCAGCCCCGCCAGGATCGTGTCGTCGGTGGAGATCGCGTCGGTCTGCCCCTGCTGCAGCATCACCAGGCAGTCCGTCCAGTTCGGCACGCTCACCGTCGTCTTCGCCCGGCCCACGACGTTGCCCAGCGACGTCGACCCCGTCGCCACGCACACCTTCTTGTCCTTGAGGCTGTCCACGCCGGTGATGCCCGAGTTGCGGCGCACCAGCACCCGCTGCCCGGCCTGGTAGTAGACCTGCGAGAAGTCCACGTCGGCCAGCCGCTGGCAGGTGATCGTCATCGTGCGCACCACGACGTCCACGTCACCGTGCTGCAGCACCGGGATCCGCTCGGCCGCCGTGACGACCTTGAACTGCACCTTCTTCTCGTCGCCGAAGATCGCCTTGGCGATCTGCCGCGCCACGTCGACGTCGAAGCCCTCGATCTCGCCGGTGAACGAGTTGCGGAACCCCATCAGGTACGAGTTCTGGTCCACCCCGGCGATCAACCGGCCGCGCTTGAGGACGCGTTCCATCGTCGAGCCCGCCGGCATCTGCCCCGCCGGCGGCAACGGGCCCGGCCGCAGGCTCGCCGTCGCGTCGCACGACGGCGCCGGCCCCGCCGAGCTGCTCGGCGCGACGGTGACCGTGCTCGCGTCGGCCGGCTGCGGCGCCGCGGCGTTGCGCGGCACGACCTCGCTCGGCGCCGGACCCGCCGAACACGCGCCCAGGAGCAGGACCGCTGCCAGGGTCAGTCGTCTCACCGGTACTCCTTGAGCCGCTGCCACAATCCCATCGTCGACCCCACCGCGCTGATCACCGCCAGCACCAGCACCCCGACCACCGTGCCCGCGAGCGCCGCCCGCGCCACCGCCACCTCGTCGCTGAAGTCCTGCCGCGCCTTCCCGATCGCCCGCACCAGGTCCTGGTCCAGCGAGTCGAAGTACGGGTTGTCGATCAGCGCCACGGCGTCGTTGTACTGGCCGGCGTCGTCGGCCTCGCGGATGCGCTGGTGCACCTGCTGCCACTGCCGGAAGTGCCGCATCGCGTGGTCGACCGCCTCGCTGTTCTCCTGCTGCTTCGCCCGGTCCAGCAGGCCCTCCAGCCGTTCGGACACCGCGACGAAGTTCTTCTCGTACGTCTGCCCCGCACCGCGCGCGACCAGTGTCAGCGTCTCCTCACCGCGCGCGGTCAGGGTCGCGATCCGCGCCTGCGCCAGCACGTCCACCTTCTCCGACGCCGACCGCGAAGCCGCGACGTCGCGCATCACCAGCACCGACACCGTCGTCGCCCACAGCAACGACACCACCGCCGCGGCCGTCGCCACCAGCAGACCGATGTTGAGCAGCCGGTTCGTCTTGCGGGTCAGGTAGACCTGGGTCAGCACCAGCGCGACCACGAACGCCAGCGCCACGGTCACCGAACCCCACGGGAAGCTCGCCTCGTCCTGCGCCCGTGCCACCCGGTCGGTCTCCGCCCGGTACAGCTCCTGCGCCGACGGCAGCAGTTGCGTGCGCATCAACCCCGAGGCCTCCCTCAGGTACGCGGCGCCCACCGGGAAGCCCTGCCGGTTGTTCGTGCGGGCGGTCTCGATCAGTCCCGTGTAGACCGGCAGCTGCGCCGCGAGCGTCGCGGTCAGGTCGGGAGAGGAGGCGGTGGCCACCGACAGCGCCGCCTGCGCCTGCGCGATGTCCGCCTCGTAGCGTTGCCGCAGCTGAGGAGGTTCCAGGCCGCCGGACAGGAACGCGCTCGCCGCCGTCGCGTCCGCGTCCTGCAACGCCCGGTAGACCTCCTGCGCGGCGTGTGCGAGCGGCTCCGACCGCGTCGCCAGGTCCTCCAGCGCCTGCTGCTGCCGGTTCACGCTCCACGTCGTCAGCCACCCGCTGGCCAGGCTCGCCATCACCAGCACCACGACGATCAGGCTCAACCGGCCCGGTGTCGACCGCGCCAGACCGGTGACCCGGCGCACCAGCGCCTGCCGCGGCTGCGAGTCGATCACCACGAGCGGGCCTCCCGACGGCAAGTTGATCGGCGTGGCGTAACTGTAGGCATCCGGACCACACCGCGTGGGAATTAGCGATTCATCCCGTGAGGTGTCACCAGGCCGTAACCAGCCGATCTCGCTCAGCGCTCGCGAGTGGCCGCCTCACCGCGAGGTGCACGCGGGGAGCTTTCGTGCACTCCTGCAACACGGGAGCGCCCCGCGTGCGGCGAGCGAGCAGGCGGTCAGCCGCGTGCGGCGATCAGCCGCGCGACCCCGTCGAGGATCATCTCCAGACCGAACTCGAACGAGTGCTCCGGGCTGAACGCGCTCTGGTGCGCCTGCCCGACGGCGCCACCGACCCGTGCCGCGACGGGGTAACGAGCCGGGTCGAACACCGTCATCAGGAACGGCACCACCGCGTCCCACCACTGCTGGTCGGTCAGCCCGGTCTCCTGCTCGGTCACCGCCGCCGCGGTCAGCCCCCGCGCCGAGTTCTGCACGTGCCCGAGCACGAGGTTGAGCACCGAGTCCATCTCCACGTCCGACAGGCCGACGCCCTCCAGGCCGCGCAGCTCGAAGTCGTACTTCGCCGCCACCTGCGGGCCCAGCACCGTGCGCGACGGCGCCACCTGCAGCAACCACGGGTGCCGCCGGTACAGGGCCAGGTTCTCCCGCGCCACGTACGTCAGGTGCTCGCGCCAGCCCTCGACCGCCTCCCGCCCGGTCACGGCCTGCACGGTGTCGACCATGACGTCGATCAGCTCGCCCTTGCCGGGCACGTAGGTGTAGAGCGACATCGTCCCCACGCCCAGCGACTCGGCCACGCGCCGCATCGACAGGGCTTTCAGCCCGTCGGCGTCGGCCAGGGCGATGCCCGCCTGCACGATGCGGTCCACGCTCAGGTCGGGCTTGCCCTTGCGGCTGGCGCGCTCCTGGGTGCGCCACAGCAACGCGAGCGTCCGCGCCGGGTCACCGCTGCCGGTGTGTTCGATCACGAGCGCGACCCTACCGTACCGTATGCTGTACGGTACATGGTATGTTCGGTCAGCTCAGAGGAAAAGCCCTGCTCGAAGCCTTACCCGAAGCGCTGAACGACTCCGGTTACTGGGGAGTGGCCACCGCGACGGCGCTCAGCCTCGTCGCGCGCGGCCGGATCGTGCCGGGCGTGACGGAGGACGGCCACGACACCTGGCGCATCGGGCCGCTCGACCACGCCGACGAACTGCACCTGCGGCAGCTCGCGGCGCACGGCGACTACAACGAGCTGCGGGCTTTCCTGGACGCGGTGGCGGACGTGCTGCCCCGCGGCGGAGAAGGCCCGTTCGCCGACCCGGAACCGCACCACGTGCCCCACCTCAAGGCGTGGGCCGACGGGCAGATCAAGCTGTCCCTGCGCATCGAGATCACCGACGACCTGCGGTTCCGCGCGATCGTCCAGGTACGCGGCATCACCGACCCCCACCCGCGCGACGTGCGCGGTTCGGGCCGTGAACTCGACGCCATCCGCGCCATCGGCCGCGCCGCCTGGCCACCGCTGCACCGGCTGCTCGACCAGGCCGACCTCACCGACGACGAGGTCGCCGAGCTCCTCGACACCGACCTCGAGGTCCACTGGCCCAGGAACCTCACCACGTCGTTGTCCGCGAAAGCCGTCATCGGCGAGCCCAGCGGCAGGTTCCGCGCCGACGACCTGCTGACCCTCGACTGGCGGCTCGCACTCGGCGGCGAGGAACTCACCGACGCCGAGAAGGACGTCGTCGCCGAGGCCGGACGGCCGATCGTGCGGCTGCGCGACCAGTGGGTGCTCGTCGACCCGAAGCTCAGGAACAAGGTCCGGCAGCAGCTCGCCCCGGTCACCGCCGTCCAGGCCGTGACCGCCGCCCTCACCGGCACCGCGCTGATCGACGGCGAGCACGCCGACGTCGCCCCGCACAGCCTCACCACCGCGATCACGACGATCCCCGACATCGCACCACCGGCCGGACTGAACGCGACCCTGCGCGACTACCAGCTGCACGGCCTGCGCTGGCTCGCCCACCTGACGAGCCTCGGCCTCGGCGCCTGCCTCGCCGACGACATGGGACTCGGCAAGACCGTCACGCTGATCGCCCTGCACCTGCACCGCGACCAGGAACCGACGCTGGTCGTCTGCCCGGCCTCGCTGCTCGGCAACTGGGAACGCGAGCTCCGCCGGTTCGCGCCCGGCACCCGAGTCACCCGCTACCACGGTCCACAACGGACACTCGCGACCGAGGGTGTCGTGCTCACCACCTACGGCACCATGCGCCTCGACGCCGACGCACTCCGCAACCACCCGTGGGGCATGGTCGTCGCCGACGAAGCCCAGCACGTCAAGAACCCGCACTCCGGCACCGCCAAGGCACTGCGCTCCATCCCGGCAGGCGCCCGCGTCGCCCTGTCCGGCACCCCGGTGGAGAACTCGCTGTCGGAGCTGTGGTCCGTTCTGGACTGGACGACACCCGGCCTGCTCGGCACGCACCGCGCGTTCCGCACCCGCTGGCCCGAACCCGACGACACCCTCGCGAAGGTCGTCAAACCGTTCCTGCTGCGCCGCCGCAAGTCCGACCCCGGCGTCGCCCCGGAACTGCCCGCCAAGACCGAGACCGAGCTGCCCGTGCGGCTCACCACCGAACAGGCGGCCCTGTACGAGGCGCTGACCGGGGAAACCCTCGACCGGATCGCGCGCAGCGACGGCATGGCCCGCCGCGGTCTCGTGCTGAAGCTGCTGACCGGCCTCAAGCAGATCTGCAACCACCCCTCGCACTACCTCGGCCACCCCGAACTGCGGGGTACCTCGGGCAAACTCGAGCTGCTCGACGAACTGCTCGCCACGATCGTCGCCGAGGACGGCTCGGCGCTGGTCTTCACCCAGTACGTCGAGATGGCGAGGCTCCTGGAGCAGCACATCGGCCACCCCACCCGGTTCCTGCACGGCGGCACGCCGATCCCGCAGCGCGAGCGGATGGTCGACGACTTCCAGCAGGGCAGGGCACCGGTGTTCCTGTTGTCGCTCAAGGCCGCCGGCACCGGCCTCAACCTCACCAGGGCCGACCACGTGATCCACTTCGACCGCTGGTGGAACCCCGCCGTCGAGGACCAGGCCACCGACCGCGCCCACCGCATCGGCCAGACCAGGCCCGTGCAGGTCCACAAGCTCGTCACCGAAGGCACCGTCGAGGAACGCGTCGCCGCGCTCCTGCAGGACAAGCGCGACCTCGCCGAGGCCGTCCTGCACGGGGGAGAGGCCGCGTTCACCGAACTGACCGACGCGGAACTCGCCGAACTCGTCCAGCTCAGGAGCACCTGATGACCGCACGCGGATTCGCCGCGTTCCCCAAGGTGAAACGCCGCGTCGCCACCACGTGGTGGGGCAAGGCGTGGGTCAGGGCGCTGGAGGACACCGCGCTCGACGCCGGCCTGGTCCGCCTCGGCCGCCGCTACGCCCACGCCGACGTCGTCGGGCCGATCACCGTCAGCCCCGGCCGCCTGCAGGCCCAGGTCCACGACGACGACACCGTCCACAGCACCACCGTCCGCGTCCCCCGGCTGCCGGAGGTCCACTGGGGACGGTTCCTCGACCGCGTCGCCGAACAGCCCGGCCACATCGCCGCCTTGCTGGACAACGACATGCCGCGTGACCTCGTCGCGGCCGCGGAGGAGTCCGGTGTGGACCTGCTGCCCGGCATCGGTGACCTGGAACCGGAGTGCGACTGCGACGGCTGGGAGCTGCCGTGCCGGCACGCGGCCGCGCTGGCGTTCCAGGTCGGCTGGCTGCTCGACGCCGACCCGTTCGTGCTCCTGCTGCTCAGGGGCAAACCGGAGCAGGAGCTCCTCGACGCGCTCCAGCAGCGCGTCGCCGGGCCCGTCGGCACCAGAACACCTGTGGTGGTTTCGCCCGAACCCGCAGGTCAGCTGCCTGCGAAACCCGGCCTTCCGGCCACCACACCTGTGGTGCTCGCGGTCGAACCGCCGCCGGGAACCGACGCCGAGCAGCTCACCGCGTTGATGGAGATCGCGGCGAAGAGAGCACGGGCACTGCTGCGTTCGGGCACTCTCGAAGGGTGATCACCGAGAAGCAGAAGATGATGACCGGGCAGCTGTACCGGGACTCGGATCCCGAACTGGTCGCCGAACGCCGGCGCGCGCAACAGCTCGTGGACGAGTTCAACGCCACCCGCTCCCACGCGGTCATCGAGAAGCTCTTCGGGTCCGTCGGCGAAGGCTCGTGGGTCATGCCGCGGTTCCAGTGCGACTACGGCTACCAGATCCACCTGGGCGCCAACAGCTTCCTCAACTACGACGCCATCCTGATGGACTGCGCGACGATCACCATCGGCGACGACGTCTCGATCGGCCCGCGCGCCCAGCTGCTCACCGCGCTGCACCCCGTCGAAGACCACGAGGCACGCAGGCAACGCTTCGAGACCGCCGCACCGATCACCATCGGCAGCAACGTGTGGCTCGGCGGCGGCGTCATCGTCTGCGCGGGCGTCACGATCGGCGACAACGCGGTGGTCGGAGCAGGTAGCGTCGTCACGCGCGACATCCCGCCGCGCGTGCTCGCGGTCGGCAACCCCTGCAAGGTGATCCGTGAACTGTGAGAAGCGCTCCGCCACCGAACCGCTGGTGCTTCTCGCGCTGACGGCGATCGCCCTGGTCGCCTCCGGCATCAACCCCTACAGCCGCACGACCTGGTACCTCGAAGTCACGCCGGTCGTGATCGGCGCGGCCGTCCTGATCACCACCTACCGGCGCTTCCCGCTGACGCCGCTGCTCTACCGGCTGATCTTCGTGCACGCGCTGGTGCTGATCCTCGGCGGCCACTACACCTACGCCCGCGTGCCGCCGGGCTTCTGGCTGCAGGACCTGCTGGACCTCGCGCGCAACCACTACGACCGGTTCGGCCACTTCGTGCAGGGCTTCGTGCCGGCGATCCTCGCCCGCGAGATCCTGCTCAGGAAGACCCCGCTGCGGCCGGGCGGCTGGCTCCTCGTCCTCGTCACGTGCGTCTGCCTGGCCTTCAGCGCCACCTACGAGCTCATCGAGTGGTGGTCGGCCGTGCTCGGCGGCACGGCGGCCGACGACTTCCTCGGCACCCAGGGCGACGTCTGGGACACCCAGTGGGACATGTTCCTGGCCCTGCTCGGCGCGCTCACCGCGCAGCTGACGCTGGCCGGGGTGCACGACCGGCAGCTCGCCCGTGCCCTTTGACCAGGCCATCGCGCACGTCGCCGCCCGCTGCACCGGTGAGCCGCTACCGCGCGACCTGCGGGTGACGCTCAACTTCCACCCCGGCCGCGGCGTGCTGACCAGGCTCGCCGCCGAGGGCGTCTACCGCTCGCAGTTCGAGACCGGCACCAGCAACGGCGGCCTCACCGCCCACGCCGGCGGCGCCCGCTGGGAGTGGGAGAGCAGGCTCTTCGGGGGCGCCTACGACCACGCGGCCCCCGCCGACCGCCCCAAGTACGGCGCGCTCGACCACCGCCGCCTCGGTCACGGCGGCGCACCGCGGTTCGGCTCCGCGCACCTGCGGCTCAAGGAGCACGTGCTCGACCGCACCACGTTCTGCTACCCCGACAGCGTCTTCGACCCGGTCCACTTCGGCACCGCGCAACGGATGGCGCTCATGGAGCTCGCCGACGCCGACGACCGCGACCCGCTCGACAACTACATCGAGGCCCACGTCCACGGTCCGGTCACGCTGGACGACGTCGAAGCCGTCGTGCTCGACCCGAGCTTCCCCGACGTCGACCTGCCGTGCCCCGTCGAACGGCACGCGGGCTTCCTGCTGTCCACGGAGGACCTGCTGCGCAACGCCGGTTACCGGACCCCCGAGTCCGTCGCGCTGGGACTGCGGATCGCGCGGGACGGGTTCATCGACCCGCACGTCCTGGAGAACGCCGACGCGCCACCACAGGTCGTGAAGCACCTGTGGCACCACCTCGCGCGGTTCGGCCCCGTCACCGGTGACCAAGGCGGCCTGGGCCCGCCGAGCAGGTGAGCTCCGGTCATCGCTCGTCCGTGCCGGAGCGGAGGTAGATCGACGCCAGCTGCCGGACCGCGGACGTGACGTGCTCGCGCAGCTCGTCCGGCGCCAGCACCTCGACCTCGCCGCCCATCCGCAGCAACATGCCCGTGGCGTGCCCGATCGACTCGATGGGGATCGTCACCCGCACCCGCTCGCCGTCCGGCACGGCCGACTCCGCCGCGGCCCGTGCCACCGCGGGCAGCACGTGCGACGCGAACGACTCGAACCCGCGCGCGGACAGCCTGATGACAGCCTCACCGGTGTACTGCCGCGCCTGGAACTCCTCCAGCGACGCCGCCCAGTGCGCCGCCAGGTCGAACCCGGCCGGCCGCTCGAACGCCTCGTCCAGCACCGTCACCGCCTGCATCTGCGACACCCGGTACGTCGAGATCCGCGACGACCCCTGCGCGACCAGGTACCAGCGCCCGGCCTTCAGCACGAGCCCCAACGGCCGCAGCGTCCGCGTCACCTCCTCCGGCGCCTGCCACCGCCGGTACGAGACCTTCAGCAGCCGTTCCCGCCACACCGCGTCCGCCACGAGCTCCAGGAACGGCGCCCGTTCCGGGTCGTAGTACCAGGCGGGCGCGTCCAGGTGGAACCGCTCCGCCATGCGCGAGGCCCGGTCGCGCATCGACGACGGCAGCGCCGCCATCAGCTTGAGCTGCGCCGCCGACACCGCGTCCCCGAGCCCCAGCTCCGCCGCCGGACCCGGCAGCCCGGCCAGGAACAACGACTCCGCCTCCTGCTCGGTGAGCCCGGTCAGCCGCGTGCGGTAGCCGTCCAGCAGCTGGTAACCCCCGGCGGGTCCCGCGTCGCCGTACAGCGGCACCCCGGCCGCGTGCAACGACTCCACGTCGCGGTAGATCGTGCGGACCGACACCTCCAGCTCGTCGGCCAGCGCCTGCGCGGTCATCCGCCCCTTGGTCTGCAGCAGGAGCAACAACGACACCAACCGGCTCGCACGCACGCGGATACACTGCCACAGGGTGTCAGTGATAGCTCATATGTTCGACACATGGCTTTCTACGAGAAGCACCTGGCGGTCAAGGAACCGCTGGTCGTCGCGGGCAGACACGTCAAGCGCTACGAGGTCGTGACGCCCGGCCTCGAGATCACCGACGACATCCGCGCGGCCGCCTGCGCGTTCCTGCCGGAGATCTACCCGGACTTCGCCGATCCGACCCCGCCCGCCACCGTCACGGTCCTGCACCGCAGCGCCGCGGGCATGTACCTCAACGCCTACAACTGGGTGTGGGACAACGTGCTGCACTGCCGCACCGCCGTGTCCGGCGACCAGCCGTTCCTCGGCTCGACCGACCCGGACCTCACGCACTTCAGCGTCATCCCGAAGGACCTCATCGGCTGCGTGTGGGAGCTGCCGCCGCTGTCGCACGAACGCACCGCGTGGGTGCGGTACGTGCTGGAGCCCGACGAGCCCGACTTCGAGGCCTACCTCGCGGACACGATGGCCGAGGGACCGGTGGGCAGATGAGGGACTGGCAGGGCGCGCCCTCGCGCTGAAATCGGGTGGACGGCGTGGCTACGGTCGCAGACATGACCACTCCGGAGACCGTTGTGCGCGTGCTGGCCGAACCGGCGAGGCTGCGGGCGTTCGCCGCTGTCGTCCTCGGCGCGGGGACGCTGGCGGACGTCGCCGCCGCCTCCGGGCTCAAGGTCAAGGACGCCGGCACCGCGCTGCGGAAGCTCCGCGAGGCCGGGCTGGTCGAGGGGGACCCGGCCCGGCCGGCCGACCTGAAGCCGCTCGCCGCCACGCTCACCGAGCCCGTGCCCGCCGACGGGCTCGCGCCGTTCGTGCGCGGGGACAAGCTGGTCTCGCTGCCGGTGTCGCCCGAGCGGCGACGCAAGATCCTCGAACACGTCGCGTCGAAGGCTTTCGTGCCGCAGACGTACTACGAGGAGAACGAGATCAACGAGCGGCTGCAGGCGTGGTGCGACGGGGGAGAGGTCGACCACGTGACCATCCGCCGCTACCTCGTGGACTTCGGTTTGCTGGAACGCGGCGGAGGCCTGTACCAGGCTCAACCCCTGCCGATGTAGGGCATGGTCGTCGCCATCACGGTCATGAACTGCACGTTGGCGTTCAACGGCAGCTGAGCCTGGTACAGCACCGCGTCGGCCACGTGCTGCACGTCGAACGTCGGCTCCGGCCTGGTCTCGAAGTTCGCCTGCAGCACGCCCTGGCCCATCCTCGCGGTCATGTCGGTCGCGGCGTTGCCGATGTCGATCTGCCCGCACGCGATGTCGTGCGCGCGGCCTTCGAGCGACAGCGACTTGGTCAGCCCGGTGATGGCGTGCTTGGTGGCGTTGTACGCCACCGCGTTCGGGCGCGGCACCGACGCCGAGACCGAGCCGTTGTTGATGATCCGGCCGCCGCCGTGGGTCTTCATCACCTTGAACGCCTCACGCGCGCACAGGAACGCGCCCGTGAGGTTCACCGCGACGACCTTCTCGAACGCGCTGAGGCTGAACTCCTCGATCGGCGTGGCTCCCACGTTCGTGCCGGCGTTGTTGAACAGCACGTCCACGCGGCCCCACTTCTCGACCACGGCGGCGAACAGCGCGACGACCGAGTCCTCATGCGACACATCGGTTGGTACGACCAGGGCGCTGCCGGCGAAACCGGACGCCGTCTCCCGCAGCGCGTCCTCGCGCCGCCCTGCCAGTGCCACCTGGAAACCGGCCGCGAGCAGGGTGCGCGCCACCGCGCGACCCACTCCGGAACCGGCTCCCGTCACGACCGCGACCGTCATCGGTGATGTCCCCTCGATTCAGCGATTGCCGCCAGTGTCCCCTGTGGAGTAATTACGTTGCGTGGAGTGTGAAGAGGACACCTGCCTGCTCTGCGCGGGGTCCGGAACGATGACCTGGCAGCAACCTGTTCCCGGGCCGCAAGGCCTTGTGCTGCACGAGATGTCGCACCCGTGCCCACGTGGCTGTTCGGGCTGGTGGAGGCTCCCGCACGGCGAGCGCAGAACCGTCGTCCCCGGCCTTGTCTCAGGCAATGTCGCACGTACCAACGAGATTCCGGCGGGACCGTCCACCTCGGCCTGATCACCGAGCGTGAACGATGGGGGTCACCCATTATTGCCGGGACGGTCCCTGCTTGGCGGCTGCGTCCACTCGGAGTAGAGGCGGACACTGATTCTCTGTGAAGGAGTGCAGCCGTTGCCATGGTTCTGGGCTCAACGAGGACCGGACCGCCTGCCGGGTCTGCGGCGGGCTCGGTCAGGTCCCTGACCGCTAGGACTATTTCTTCGTCATCAGCGTCGGGCCGAGGATCCGGCGGGCGATCCGGCGGGTGAGCGACTTGGGCGGGCGTGCGGGTGCCTGCGCGGCAGGGGTCGCTGGAGTTGTCGCCGGTACTGTCGGTTCCTCGGTCGTGATCTTCGCGAACACCTGGGTCTCCGGCTCAACACTGCCGGACTGCTGTTGCTCGATCGGCACGCGAAGATCTTGCCATCGGGGCCGTCCACGCCTGCCGTGAGGGGCGGGTCCCTCTGTGCTGGGTGACGGGCGTCACGCAGCACACTGGGCGCTCCCGGCCCCAGGCGGAGTGTGATGACTGAGACGACCGAGCGCGCGGACGTGGGTCCGCCGCCGGACGCGCACCTGTGGGACCGGATCGCCCAGGGCGACCACGCCGCGTTCACCGAGCTGTTCGAACGTCACGCCGAGGCGGTGTGGAACTACGCCTACCGGCTGACCGCGTCCTGGTCGCAGGCCGAGGACCTGCTCTCCGCGACGTTCCTGACCGCGTGGCGCAAACGCGGCCAGGCCCAGCTGGTGCGCGACTCCGCCCTGCCCTGGCTCTACACCGTGACGGCCAACCGCGCCCGCACCGAGTGGCGGGCGTCGCGCCGGGCGCTGCGGCTGGTGGCGAGACTGGCGCCGCAGCACGAGCGCGACCACGCCGACGAGGTCGCCGCCCGCACCGACGCCCAACGGCGGCTGGCGGAGGTGGTCGCCGCCATCGCCGAGCTGCCGCCGTCCGAACGCGAGATCGCCCAGCTGTGCCTGCTCGGCGACGTCTCCACCGCCGACGCCGCCACGCTCCTCGGCATCGCCGAGTCGAGCGTGCGCGCCCGCGTCGCCCGCACCCGCGCTCGCCTGCGCGAGCTGACCCCCGAGGACAACGGATGATCGACCAGCTGCCCGAGCACCGCGCCCTGCCCGACGACGTCCGCCTGCGCGCCCGCCGCCGTCTCGCCGAGGGCATGGACCCCGCCGCCTCCAACCGCACACCCGCGCTGATCGCCGCGGGCGTCAGCCTGCTCGCCGCAGGTGCCGTCTTCGCCGGTCAGGCCCTCGTCGGCGGATCCGCGCAGCTGGCGGACCCCACCGTGCAGCACAACGGTGAGTTCGTCGGCAAGGACCGCGCGGTCGTCAACCACGTCGAACGCGGCACGGTGAACCCGGACGCGCTCGCGCGGTGCGTCGCCGCGGCCAAAGAGCACCCACCTGCTGCTGAGTGGCAGGCCATCGCCACAAGCCGCCAGAACGGCACGACACTCACTGCGTTCCGCGGCCCGACCGGAGTGTTCTTCTGCGCGAACACAGTCACCACCACGACGATCTCCGCGCCCGACCAGGTGAAGGTCGAGGACGGCCGGCTCAAGGTGGAGGTGCTGTTCAGCACGCCCACCGGGGCGATGGCCGGCCTGGTGTCGCCGGACGTGAAGTTCCTCAGCCTGTCCCGCATCGGCGACCAGGGCTGGAACAACACCTCGCCCGCACTGGTCGACGGTCTCTTCCTCGCTCCCAGCGGCTTCACCAAGGCCGAGAACGGCACCCGGGCGTTGGTCAACGGCGAGGAGAGGGTGCTGCGCGGCGTGCCGAAGCCGACCCAGCCGGTCACCGACCGGCCGTTGCCGCCCGCCGTGCGCGACACGCGGGAGGCCGCGCGGTTCGCCGAGTGCCTGAAGGACCGGCCGGTCCCGGACGCCGACCAGTTCTGGCTGGGCGTCACCGCCAAGGTCAGCGCCACCGACACCATCGTCCTCGGCCGCTTCGGCGACGTGCTGGTGTACTGCCTGGACAGCACGCAGCGGCCGATGCGCGGCACGCTCCACGAGCCGGACGAGATGGACGAGGTCCGCGGCCGGACGATCGCCGCGGCGCCGGCGTTCTACAACTTCGTCAAGCGCGAGGACGGCTCTTCGGCCAGTTCGAGCCTCGCCGTCGTCGGCCTGGTCCTGGACGAGAAGGTGGCGTCGATCACCTACACCCGGCCCGGCACGGCCGACGTGGCCGCCTCGCTCGCCAACGGCACGTTCGTGCTGGCCGCGCCGATGGTCGACCACCACCCCGACGCCCGCGTCGTCGTGCGGGACGCCTCGGGGGCGGTGCTGGAGACGATCAAACCGTAGACAGGTTGTTTAGCATGGCGAAGTGACCTTACAGACGGCGGCTCCGGCCGGGTACAAGTGGATCGCGCTGTCCAACACGACACTGGGCATGCTGATCGCGACGATCAACTCGTCGATCGTGCTGATCGCGCTGCCCGACATCTTCAAGGGCATCGCGATCAACCCGCTCGACCCGGCCAACACCGGCTACCTGCTGTGGATGATCATGGGCTTCCTGGTCGTCACCGCGGTGCTGGTGGTGAGCTTCGGGCGGCTGGGCGACATGTACGGCCGGGCCCGCATGTACAACCTCGGCTTCGCGATCTTCACGTTCTCGTCGATCATGCTGGCGGTCACCTGGTTCGACGGTGACGTCGCGGCGATGTGGCTGATCGGGTGGCGGGTCGTGCAGGGCGTCGGCGGAGCGTTCCTGATGGCGAACTCCTCGGCGATCCTGGCCGACGCGTTCCCGGTCACCCAGCGCGGCATGGCGCTCGGCATCAACGGCGTGGCCGCCATCGCCGGCTCGTTCCTCGGGCTCGTGATCGGCGGCCTGCTGGCACCGGTCGACTGGAACCTGGTCTTCATCGTCTCCGTGCCGTTCGGCCTGTTCGGCACGGTCTGGGCCTACCTGAAGCTGCACGACACCGGCGAACGCCGGCACGCCGAGATGGACTGGTGGGGCAACGTCACCTTCGCGATCGGCCTGATCGCGGTGCTGGTCGGCATCACCTACGGCATCCAGCCGCACGGCACCTCCCAGACCGGCTGGACCAGCCCGTTCGTGCTGGCGTGCCTGATCGGCGGCGTGCTCGTGCTGGCCGCGTTCGTCGTGATCGAGCACCGCGTGCCCAACCCGCTGTTCGACCTGCACCTGTTCCGGCTGCGGTCGTTCACCTGGGGCAACGTCGCGAACTTCACCTCGGCGCTGGGCCGCGGCGGGCTGCAGTTCATCCTGATCATCTGGCTGCAGGGAATCTGGCTGCCGCTGCACGGCTACTCCTACGAGGAAACGCCGTTGTGGGCGGGCATCTACATGCTGCCGATGACCGTCGGGTTCCTGCTCGCCGCGCCCACCGCGGGCATCCTGTCCGACCGGCTCGGCAGCCGGATGCTCGCCTGCACGGGCAACCTGGTCGCGGCGCTGACGTTCGCGCTGCTGATCGTCCTGCCGGTCGACTTCCCGTACTGGGCGTTCGCGCTGATCCTCGTGTTCACCGGCATCGGCATGGGCATGTTCTCCTCGCCCAACCGCGCCGAGGTGATGAACTCGCTGCCCGCCAACGCCCGCGGTTCCGGCAGCGGCATGATGACCACGTTCCAGAACACCGCGATGGTGCTGTCGATCGGGTTCTTCTTCAGCCTGATCATCGTCGGCTTCTCCCAGTCGCTGCCCGGTGCGATGCGCACCGGCCTGGTCGAGCACGGCGTGTCCCCGGCCGCGGCCGCACAGGTCGCCTCGCTGCCCGCGGTCGCCGTGCTGTTCGCGGCGTTCCTCGGCTACAACCCGATCCAGCAGCTGCTCGGCGACCAGCTCGCGACCCTGCCACCGGACCAGGCCGCGTTCCTGACCGGGCGCGGGTTCTTCCCGAGCCTGATCTCCGGGCCGTTCGCGCAGGGGCTCGCGATCGCGTTCGGCTTCTCGATCGTGCTGTGCCTGGTGGCCGCCGTGGCGTCACTGCTGTGCGGTAAACCGGTGGACAACCGGGGCACGATTTCGTCGTGGAAACCGAACGACTGACGCTGCGCCCGCTCGGTGAGTCCGATGTGGACGAACTGACCGCACTCCACGCCGACCCCGAGGTTATGCGGTTCCTCGACCCCGCGCCGATCGAGCACTACCTCGGCGACAGCTTTCTCGCCGCGCACGAGATGAGCACCGGCCGGTTCGTCGGATGGTTCGAGCTCAAGCCCGTCGGCGACGGTGTGGCCGAGCTCGGCTACCGGCTGCACCGCGAGTTCTGGGGCCGCGGCTACGCCACCGAGGGCGCGAAGGCCCTGATCTCCCGCGGTTTCACGACCGGCGGGGTCCGGCGGGTCGTGGCCACCACGATGTTCGTCAACGCCGGGTCGCGCCGCGTGATGGAGAAGTGCGGGCTGCGGCACGTCCGCACGTTCCACGTCGACTGGCCGCAACCGCTGCCCGGCTCCGAGCACGGCGAGGTCGAGTATGCGCTGACCCGAGAGGAATGGCAGAGCATCACCATGTGGCAGACGGACCTGGTGGACCTCGACGCGTACTTCGAGCGCACCGGGGCGTCGGCGTCGAGCTCGCTGACGGAGCTGCACGAGAAGCACGTGCGCGCCATCCCGTTCGAGAACATCGACGTGATGCTCGGCCACGTGCCGTCGCTGGACCTGGCCGACATCCAGGCCAAGATGCTCGGCCGTCGCCGTGGCGGCTACTGCTTCGAGCACCAGCTGCTGTTCACGGCGGTCCTGGAACGTCTCGGCCACACCGTGGCGCGCCGCATGGGCCGGGTGATGACCGGGCCGCGCACGCACTTCATGTCGATCGTCGACGACCACCTCCTCGACGTCGGCTTCGGTGCCGGGATGCTGCACCCGATGCCGCTCGTGGACGGCGCCGTCGTGGATCAGGCGGGATGGCCGCACCGGCTGCGTTCCGCCGAGGGCTGCTGGGTGCTGGAGAAGGAGATGGCGGACGGATGGCGGCGAATGCACGCGTTCGAGCCCGACGTCGAGCAGTTGCCCGTCGATTACGTGATGGCCAACCACTACATCGCCACGCATGAGCGTTCACCGTTCAGCCGCCAACTCGTCGTCATGCGTCTCGAACCGCGACTGAGCCGCCGTTTGGTCGGATCGACGCTGACCGTCGAACGCCCTGGTGAGAAACCTGAGAATTCTCAGGTCGAGGACCTCGCGAAAACGCTGGAATCGCTGGACATCACGCTCACCGAAGGGGAGCTGAGTCACATCGAAGCAATTTCGGGAACAACTGCGGGAGCACGTTCGTAGTACTGGGCATAAGGGGATCGCATATCGGAGGTGTTGCAGAAATGACCACCGCGACTCCGCTCACCGCCGGTGCCGGCACCGGCATCAACGCACTGCCCACGCCGCCCTCGGGCTGGCCGATCGGTTCGTACGCCACCTACGAGGAGGCGCAGCGGGCCGTCGACCACCTGGCGGACAACGACTTCCCGGTCGCCGACGTCACCATCGTCGGCGTCGAGCCGATGATCGTCGAACGCGTCACGGGCCGTCTGACCTGGGGCCGCGTCCTGGGCGCCGGTGCCGCGTCGGGCGGCTGGTTCGGTCTGTTCGTCGGCTTGCTGCTCGGCTTGTTCTCGACCGGCGGCGCCCTCGCCCCGATCATCACGGGCCTGGTCGTCGGTACCGTGTTCGGACTGGCCGGCGCCGCGATGCGCTACTCGGCCCAGCGCGGCCGCCGCGACTTCGCCTCGACCACCCAGCTCGTGGCCGGTCGCTACGACGTGCTCAGCCAGCCGCGCAACGCCGAGCGCGGCAAGGAGATGCTGGCCACCCTGGCCTGGCGGTCCTGACCACCTCCTGAGAAAACGCCGTCCCGGCTGCCGGGACGGCGTTTTCCGCATACTGGTCAGGTGTGGATCACTGGGGTGCGGGCGAACTGGTGGCGTTTTGCGTTGGGTGCCGCGGGGCTGGCCGTCGCCGCCCTGGCTCCGGATTCCAGCGCGTTCGGGGTGCTCCCCGTCCTGCTGTGGTGCGTGCTGGCGCGGACCCGGCGGACCGGGCTCGTCGTCGGGTTCGTCCTGCTGGTTCTGCAGGTGTGGTTCGTCGTGCCGCGCGGGCTGGGCTGGTCGGGGCCGTGGGTGCCGTCGGCGCTGGACGGGTTCTGGCTCTACCCGGTGCTGACGGCGGTGGTGAGTTCGGCCGGTCTGCTGGTGGAGCGGCGGTGGCTCGCCGGCGTCGTCTGGCTGGCCGCCCTGGCGGGGCTGGGATTCCTGAGCGCCGCGTTCGTCGTGGTGGTCGTCTACGAAGGCGCCGCACCCCGTGACGAAGGAGTCCTGCCAGGACCGCCCGGGTTGCGGGTCGCGGAGGTCGACGGCTGGTGCGGCTCCGGCCACGGCGCCAACTGCGCGCGGGTGCTGGAGGCGACCGGCGAGCGCGCCCACGAGGTGATGCGCGCTCATCTGGTGTCACATGGCTACACCGCTGCGAAGCAGCTCGACACGGACGAGCGGTTGTGCCGCAGAACCGGGCTCGTGTCGGTGCAGGAGGTGTGCGCCGACCTGAAGGACCTGTCGGCGACCGGCGTGCGGGTCACCTGGTACGTCAACAGGAGCTGATCAGCGCGGTGCGCGGGACCGCCATTTCCGTAGACCGTACGGTATTGTTTTCGTACGGCCGGCGGAAATGGGGTGGGCGGATGGCCGCCGAACGCAGCGGCGGGGGAGACCCGGTCAGGACGCTCGCACTGCTCTGGCGCAGACCGCCGGAACCGAAACCGGTCGGCAGGAAACCCAAGGTGAGCGTCGACCAGATCGTCACGGCGGCGATCGCGGTGGCCGACCGCGAAGGGCTCGGCGCCATGTCGATGGCCCGTGTCGCGCAGGAACTGGGCGTCGGCACGATGTCGCTCTACGGGCACGTGCCCGGCAAGGCCGAGCTCATCGACCTGATGGCCGACACGGTGCTGCAGGAACGCGACCTCACCCCGGTTGGCACCTGGCGTGAGCGCGTCCAGCACTACGCCGACCGCACCCGCGCCGTGTACCGGAAGCATCCGTGGATGCGCGACGTGTCGATGGTGCGCCCGCCGCTCGGGCCGGGACTGATGGACGGCCAGGAGTTCGTGCTGGCCGCACTCGCCGACTCCGGCCTGGAGCCGCGGCAGATCACCGTGGCGCACGTGGCGATCGAGGGGTTCGTCCACAGCGCGGCGGCGTCCGAAGTGGACGATCAGCAGCTGGAGGAGAAGACCGGCGAGTCCGGTGACTCGTGGTGGGGCGCGCGGCAGGTGTTCTGGGACGACTACTTCGACGTCGAGCGCTACCCGACGATGACGAGCCTCTGGCACTCGGGTGCCTACGACACCGGCGGCACGCTCTCGGACAACGTGCGCAGCTCGTTCGACTACGGCCTGGCCAAGCTGCTCGACGGAATCGAAGGGGGCCTGCGATGACGATCCTGGTGACCGGTGCGACCGGCACCGTCGGCCGGCTGGTGGTGCGCGGCCTCGCCGGACGAGCCGACGTGCGGGCGATGAGCCGCAAGCCCGCGCCGGGAACCGTCTACGGCGACCTGGACGACCCGGACAGCATCCCGTTCGACGGCGTGGAGAAGCTCTACCTGTTCGCGTACCCTCCGACGGCACAGGAAGTCGTCGACCGCGCGGTGCGAGCCGGAGTGCGCCGGATCGTGACGTTGTCGTCGGGCGCGGTGACCCACGGCTACGACACGAGTCACCACCTGCCGGTCGAGCAGGCCGTCGAGGCGTCCGGCGTCGAGTGGACCCACCTGCGGCCCGGCGAGTTCGCGGCCAACAAGCTCAGCCTCTGGGGTCCGTCGATCCGCGAGGACGGGACGATCGTGCACCCGAGCCCCGACGCCTTCGGACAGCCGATCCACGAGGCCGACATCGCCGAGGTGGCGGTGAAGGCACTGCTGGAGGACGGGCACGCGGGCAAGGTCTACGACCTGACCGGACCGCCGCGGCTCACCCAGCGCGACATGGCGGAGGCCATCGGCGAGGCGATCGGCCGCCCGGTGCGGTTCCGCGACGTCACGACCGAGGAGGCGCTCGCCTACTACATGAGCGTCGGCTGGCCGGAGGAGATCGCCCGCTTCGTCCTCGGCCTCGGCGGCTACGAGGGTGGCGACCCGGACGACTTCGCCGGCTACGAGTTCGCCGTGTCACCGGACTTCGAAGCGGTGACCGGCAAGCCCTACCGGACGTTCGCCCAGTGGGCGCGCGATCACGCGGCCGACTTCACGGCCTGATCATCCGTCGATTCCGGCCCCTCTCGTTCGACGTACGGGTAACAGCGGACGAGGAGGCCCGGTGCGGTTCATGGTGTTCGTCAGAAGCCCGAAGCCGGTGGCAGCACGGCACGGGGACTCCCTGCTGCGCGCGGGTGTCCTGCTCGACGCGGGCGACCTCGTCCCGCACGCCTGCGGGGTGTCCGGGTACTGGCTGATCGACGTCCGCAGCCGCGAGGAGGCGGTCGAGCGGATCAGGCGCATCCCCCTTCCGGCGTGCGTCGTGGAAATACGGCAGGTGGCTGTGGTCTGATGCCCCCATGGGGGCTACCACCTCGGTGCACCGCACCATCGACGCGGTCTGGCGGATGGAGTCGGCGAAGGTCATCGCCGCGCTCGCCCGGTACACGCGTGACGTCGGCCTGGCGGAGGAGATGGCCCAGGACGCGCTGGTCGCGGCACTGGAGCAGTGGCCGGCCGAAGGCGTGCCGCGCAACCCCGGCGCGTGGCTGATGACGACGGCCAAGCGCCGCGCGATCGACCAGATCCGGCGGCGCGAGAACTTCAACCGCAAGGTCGAGGAGATCGGCCGCGAGGTCCAGGAGGCGACGCCGGACGCCAGCGAGGGCATCGACGACGAGATCGGCGACGACCTGCTGAGCCTGATCTTCACGGCCTGCCACCCGGTGCTGGGCACCGAGGCGCGGGTCGCGCTGACGCTGAAGATGCTGGGCGGCCTCAAGACCGAGGAGATCGCCCGCGCGTTCCTGGTCAGCGACGCGACCGTGGCCCAGCGCATCGTGCGCGCCAAGAAGGCGCTGGCCGACGCCGGGGTGCCGTTCGAGGTCCCGGAAGGCCCCGAGCTCGCGACCCGGCTCGCGAGCGTCCTCGAAGTGGTCTACCTGATCTTCAACGAGGGCTACTCCGCCACCCGGGGCGACGACTGGATGCGCCCGGAGCTGTGCGCGGAGGCCCTGCGGCTCGGCCGCGTGCTCGCCGAGCTGGCGCCGAAGGAGGCCGAGGTCCACAGCCTGGTCGCGTTGATGGAGATCCAGGCGTCCCGCGCCAAGGCCAGGACCGGCCCCAACGGCGAACCGGTGGTGCTGCTGGAGCAGGACCGCGGCAAGTGGGACTGGTTGCTCATCGGCCGCGGCCTCAAGGCCCTCGAACGCGCCGAGGCCCTCAACCAGCCGCCGGGCAACTACTACGTGCAGGCCGCCCTCGCCGCCTGTCACGCCCGTGCGCGCAAGCCGGAGGACACCGACTGGCAACGCATCGCCGCGCTCTACCAGGTGCTCGCGCAGATCTCACCGTCGCCGATCGTCGAGCTCAACCGCGCGGTCGCGTTGTCGATGGCGTTCGGCCCCGCCGCCGGTCTCGCGCTGGTCGACGAGATCTCCGGCGAGAAGGCGCTGCAGGGCTATCACCTGCTGCCCAGCGTCCGGGGCGACTTCCTGGTCAAGCTCGGCCGGACCGAGGAGGCGAAGGCCGAGTTCGAGAAGGCCGCCGCGCTGACCCGCAACGAGCGGGAGAAGACCCTGCTGCTGGAACGCGCCGCGGCCTGCGGTTAGGTCAACGCGAGCTTCGCGCCCAGGGCGGCGAACGACGTGGCGAAGAACCGGCGCAGCCACACGACCACGCGCGGCCGGGACAGCACCCGGTCGCGCATCGACGCCGCGAACACCCCGTAGACGGCGAAGACCGCGAACGTCAGCGCCATGAACACCCCGCTCAACGCGACCATCTCGCCGAACCCGGTCGCGAACTGCGGCAGGAACGCCACGAAGAAGATCGTCAGCTTCGGGTTGAGCAGGTTGACCAGCACGGCCGACACGACGATCCGCCGGGCGGACCTGGGAGCCGCCGCGGTGTCGACCACCAGCTCGCTCTTGTCCCGCAACGTCGTCCACGCCAGGTACACCAGATACGCCACGCCCAGGTACTTCACGATCTCGAGCGCCACCGCGCCGGCGTGCAGCAACGCCGCGAGTCCGGTGACGGTCGCCAGCACGTGCGGCACGATCCCCACCGTGCAGCCGAACGCGGCGATCACACCGGCTTTCCGGCCGTGTGCCAGTCCGGCCGACAGCGTGTACAGCACTCCGGTGCCGGGCGTGGCGACCGCGATCATCGTCGTGACCAGGAAGGCGATGCTCATGCCGGTGACTCTGCCGTCAAAGCGGTCCAGGAAGTAGAGCCACAACTACGCTTCGAAGTTGGACCACTTCGCGTGTCGAAGTCGGGCCGGCCGCTCCGTCCCAGGGGTACAACCGAGCAGGAAGGCACCCGAAATGGCCGTCAAGAGCATGCACCACCTCGGCATCACCGTCACCGACCTCGCGGCCGCCGTCGCGTTCTTCACCGACCTGGGCCTGGAGCTGGAAGGCAAGGCCCACATGGAGGGCGACTTCGTCGACAGCGTCATCGGCCTCGACGGCTCCAACAGCGAGATCGCGATGATGCGCACCCCGGACGGCCACCACCGCATCGAGTTCAGCCAGTTCCAGACGCCGACCAGCATCGACGGCAGCTCGCGCGCCCCGATCCACGCGCTGGGCCTGCGGCACGTCGCGTTCGTCGTGGAGGACCTCGACGACACCCTGGCCCGGCTCAAGCCGCACGGCGCCGAGCTGGTCGGCACCGCCGAGACGTACGAGAACATGCTGCGGGTGGTCTACGTCCGCGGCCCCGAGGGGATCATCGTCGAGCTGTGCGAGTACTTCAGCTGAGTGCCCGCGCATAGGCCGTTGGGGACACTCCAACGGTCTGGGTGAAGTCCCGCACGAGGTGGGCCTGGTCGCTGTACCCGAGGTCGGCGGCCAGCCGAGCCCACTGCACCTCGGACTCGGCGCGCTCCAGCGCCTCGTGGATGCGGTACCGCAGGATGACCCACTTCGGGCTCACCCCGACGTAGTCCGCGAACAGCCGTTGCATCGTCCGCACCGACACCCCGGCCTCCCGCGCGAAGTCGGCGACCCGGCGGATCTCCCGGTCGTCGCGGATCCGTTGCACCAGGTCCATCGCCAGCGTCGCCTGCGGGTCGGCCACCGGTCCCATCGTCAGCAGGAACCGGTCGAGCGCGGCCACCCGGTCGTCCTCGTCGAGCACCAGCGACGAGGGAACCTCGTGCAGCCGCACGTGCCGGCCGGTCCACTGCGACACCGGCTCGGCGCGGAACGGCCGGAACCCTCCAGGCCGGAACTGCACTCCCGCGACACGCACCCGCCCGCGCAGGGTCCGGCTGAACAACCCGAGCCCCACCCCGGCGAGTTCCGGGTGGTTGTACCCGTGTTCGAAGACGATGTTCACCGACGGGTGCGGTACGACGTGCGAGGTGTACGGCTCGTCGAGCACGCCGTCGATCAGCCAGTAGTGCTCCAGGTACGGCCGCAGCTCCGCGCACGGCAGATGCCGGCGGAACCGCACGCGGGCGAACAGCTCGCGCGCGGCCACGATCCCCCGAGTGTCCCGGCGCGGCCCCTGCACGGTGCCGATCCTAGGTCGGCGCGAAGTCCTGTCCGGGAACGAGGGTTTTGCCGCCCTTCATCGAGCGCTGCTCAGGTTGGCGCGTTTCTTCAAGAGCGGGGAACCGTGCCGGCCATAGCGTCGGCCCCATGAAGCTCAGTGTTCTGCTCGACCGCGCCCGCGACCACGCGTTGCCCGTCATCGCGTCCATCAGCGACGAAGACCTGACCAGGCCCACCCCGTGCGCCGACTACGACGTCCGCGCCCTGCTCGACCACCTGCTGCACGTCGTCGTCGAGTTCCAGAAGCTCGCCGTCAAGCAGGACGCCGACTTCAGCCACACGCCGTCCTACCCGGACTGGCGCACGCAGTTCCCGGCCGAGACGGCGAAGCTCGTCGCGGCGTGGGGACAGCCCGGCGCGGACGAGGGCATCGCCGGGAACATGCAGCTGCCCGCTCGCACCGTGGGCGGGCTCGCGTTGCTCGACCTCACCATCCACGCGTGGGACCTCGCCCAGGCCACCGGTCAGCGCTTCGAACCCGACACCGAGGTGTTCGCCGAGGTCTCCGACCTCGTCACGCAGATGGCGCCGACGGCGATCGAGTGGAAGGTGTTCAAGGAACCCGTCGAACCACCGGCGGACGCCTCGCCGCTTGAGCAACTGCTGGCCCGCACCGGCCGCGACCCGCGCTGGAGTGCTTGACTGGACCCGTGCTGACCATCGGGATGCTCGGCGGGATGAGCTGGGAGAGCAGCGCGGAGTACTACCGGCTCGCGAACGTGGTCGTGCGGGAACGCCTCGGCGGTCTGCACTCCGCGAAGATCGTGCTGCACTCCGTGGACTTCGCCGAGATCGAACGCATGCAGGTCGAGGGCCGCTGGGACGACGCGGGCAAGGCGCTCGCCGGCGCCGCCGCACGGGTGGAGGCGGGTGGCGCGGACTTCCTGTTGCTGTGCACCAACACCATGCACAAGGTGTTCGACGAGGTGCAGGCCGCCGTCGGCATCCCGATGATCCACCTGGGCGACACGACCGCCGAGGCGATCAAGGCCGCGGGCCTCACGACGGTCGGGCTGCTCGGCACCGGGTTCACGATGGACCAGCCGTTCTACCGCGAACGCCTGGAGTCGCACGGGTTGCGCGTCCTGCTTCCGTCCATCGAGGACCGTGCGACGGTGCACCGGATCATCTACGACGAGCTGTGCGTCGGGATCGTGCGCGACGAGTCCCGGCGTGCCTACCAGGACGTGATCGCCCGGTTCGACGGCGTGCAGGGCGTGATCCTCGGCTGCACCGAGATCGAGCTGCTGATCACCCAGGACGACGTGCCGCTGCCGGTGTTCCCGACGACGCGGCTGCACGTCGAGGCCGCGGTCGAGAGGGCGATCCGGGCGAATCTGTGAATATGTGATGTGAAACAGGTTGCAGCGCGATCGCGGTCAGAAGTGGTTTCAGTCACCGAGAGCTGACATCTCCACTGTGCACCACGGGAGTTCGCGTTGAAACGATCACATCTCGCCGCAGGGCTGACGGCTGTCGTGGTTGCCGCCACGGCAGCCGTTCCTGTCTCTGCGGCAGCCGAGCCGCAGAGACAGGTGCGTGCCGACGGGCTGACCACGAAGGTCACGCTCATCACCGGTGACGAGGTCACCGTCACCGGCGGAACGGTCCAGGTCAGAAGGGCGCGCGGCAGACAGGACATCGCGTTCCGGACCTTCACCGACCCGCGGGGCGACCTCCACGTCGTACCCGCGGACGCGCAGGCGAGACTCAACTCCGGCGAGCTCGACGCACGGCTGTTCGACGTCTCGCTGCTGGCCAGATCCGGCTACGACGACGCGTCCAGCAGGACCATTCCGCTGATCGTGCAGGGGCAGGGGATCAGCGCCGCCACCGCCGGGTCGTTGCCGAGCATCAACGCGCACACCGCGAGCGCGGACAAGAACGGCGGCTTCTGGTCCGGTGCGCGGGTGGCGGGAACCGGGAAGGTCTGGCTCGACGGCAAGGTCACCGCGTCACTGGACCGCAGCGCCGCACAGGTCGGAGCGCCACTGGCGTGGGCGAAGGGCTTCACCGGGGCCGGCGTGACGGTCGCCGTGCTGGACACCGGCGTCGACGAGACCCACCCGGACCTCGCGGGCGCCGTCGTCGAGTCGAAGAACTTCAGCGACAGCGACACCACCGACGACCGCTTCGGTCACGGCACGCACGTCGCGTCGATCATCACCGGTGAGGGCAAGTACAAGGGCATCGCGCCGGACGCCAAGCTCGTCAACGGCAAGGTGCTCGGCGACTCCGGCGACGGCAGCGAGAGCGGCATCATCGCCGGCATGGAGTGGGCCGCCACCAAGGCCAAGGTCGTCAACATGAGCCTCGGCAACTCGTGGCCGGACGAGGGCACCGACCCGATGTCGCTCGCGCTCAACCGGATCACAGCCCGGACCGGTGCCCTGTTCGTGGTCGCGGCGGGCAACTCCGGTGGCCCGATCGGCTCGCCCGGATCCGCCGACGCCGCCCTCACCGTCGGCGCCGTGGACCGTGACGACAAGCTCGCCGACTTCTCCTCACGCGGCCCGCGCTGGACGAACAACGCGGTCAAGCCCGACATCACCGCGCCCGGCGTCGACATCGTGGCGGCCAAGGCCCGCAACGGAAAGGTCGGCACGCCCGTCGACGAGGGGCACGTCGCGTTGTCCGGCACGTCGATGGCCACACCGCACGTGGCCGGTGCGGCGGCGATCGTCGCCGCCCAGCACCCGGCGTGGCAGGCGGACGACATCAAGGCGGCGCTGATGAACAGCGCCAAGCCCGACCCGTCGTTGACCGCCTACGAGCAGGGCGCCGGACGGCTCGACGTGGGACGCGCGGCGTCGTCACCGGTGAGCACCACCGTGGGCAGCCACTCGCTGGGTACCGCGTTGTGGCCGCACGACGACGACAAGCCCATCGCGCAGAAGCTGACCTACCGCAACAGTGGTTCGTCCGATGTGACCGTGGACCTCAGCGTCGCCGACGTGAAGCCCGCCGCGTCCGGCCTGTTCAGCGTTTCACCGGCGAAGCTGACGATTCCCGCCGGAGGTTCCGCGGACGCCGTGCTCACCGCCGACACGCGTGCCGCCGTGCCCGACGCGATCTACGGCGCCGCGGTGGTGTCGTCCGACGGCGTGCGCGTGGTCGTGGGTGTGGTGAAGGAGGTCGAGAGCTACGACGTGAAGCTGACGTTCCTCGACCGCAACGGCAATCCGACGCCGAGCCACACCTACCGGTTCGTCGACGTGAACCAGCCCAAGGCGTACTTCCAGTCCGACCCGTCGGGCACCCTCGTGCAGCGCCTGCCCAGGGGAACGTTCTTCCTCGACGGCTCGATCTACACCCCCGCGCCCGACCCGGCGCAGGGCGGTGTGACCACCGCCGTGATCGAACCGGCGCTCGAGATCACCGCCAACACCGACCTGGTGTTGGACGCCCGCCAGGCCAACGAGCCGTCGATCACCGTGGACCAGAAGGACGCGGCGCCGGTGAGCGCCGAGCTGCACTTCGACATGCAGACCAACTGGGGTCCGACCGGCGCCGGCTGGATCGCGTCCCGGCTCGCGGGGTTCTTCGTCCGCCCGTCCACGACGTCGTGGCCGAAGTTCCAGTTCCACGCCCAGCAGGTCATGGCCAGGCCGGACGGCAAGGGCCACTTCGACGGCAGCCCGTACCAGTACCACGTGCGGATCTCCGAGGACGGCCGCGTGCCGGCGGACGTCCAGCGCTCGGTCAGCGACCGGGACCTGGCCCAGGTCGACTCCGTCACGCATGCTCGCGTGCCGGGCTCGATCGGCCAGCGCGACGAGGGCGCCTCCGGCCCGCTGCCGTTGCGGCTCAAGGAGTTCTACACGCCTGACGTCGACTGGGCCGGCTCGCTCAGCGAGTTCGTGAAGCTCGGCGAGTACCCGAGCCTCGGTTACCAGTCCTCGGTGCGGCCGCGCGTGTTCACGCTCGGTCGCACCGTCACCGAGCACTGGAACAGCGCGGTCTACGGGCCCAGCCTGCCGAACGACCCGCGTTACGTGCGGTACGCCGCCCGCCTGGGCAACACGCTGCGCCTGGACGTGCCGATGTTCGGCACGGACGGCATGAACGGCCGCAGCCAGCACACGGGCCGCACGGTCGTGACGCTCGACGGCAAGGTCATCTACGAACAGGCCTACGCGGGCTCGGCTTTCGTCCCGGACGTGCCGGCCGAGAAGAAGCGCTACCAGGCCCACGTCGAGGCCACCCGCGAGTCGCAGACCTCGCAGCTCACCGCCGACTGGACGTTCACGTCCGAGAACGTGCCCGGCGAGGAATTCAAACCGATCTCGCTGCTCGCGGTCCGGTTCACGCCGCGGCTGGACGAGTACAACCGGGCCGGCCGCGTGCTGACCGTGCCGATCACGGTGGAACGCAACGGGACCGGTGTCGTCACCGACATCGAGGACCCGGCCGTGCAGGTGTCGTTCGACGAGGGCACGACGTGGAAGCCGGTGCCGCTGCACAAGACGCGCAACGGCTGGCAGGTCACGTTGTTCCACCCACAGGGGGCCAAGAACGTGTCGTTCAAGGCTCGGGCGGCGGACGCGGGCGGTGAGGTCCAGCAGACCATCATCCGCGCGTACGACCTGAAGTAGCCTCGCTCGACCGCACGCGGGGACCTTTCGTACCGTCATGCAGCACGAAAGGTCCCCGCGTGCTCACTTGTACGGCGCGAACGTCTCCGGGTCCTCGGTCGGCGGCCCCATGATCGGGTGCACCTCGATCGGCGCGTTCAGGACCTTCCCGCCGGGGCCGGGGCACGCGGAGGCCCGGCGGGCGATCTCCACGACCCGTTCGCGGCTGTCCACATCGACCACCCAGTACCCGGCGATCACCTCCTTGGACTCCGCGAACGGCCCGTCGACCACGATCGGCTTGCCGTCGTCACCGCCGCGCACCACGAACGCCCGCGCCGGACCGCTCAGACCCTCGGCCTGCAGCAGTTCACCGTTGGCCTCCAGCTCGGCGTTCAGCGCGTGCATGTAGTCGACCATGCGGTGCATGTCCTCGTCCGACCACGCGGCGATGCCCTCCCAGTCCTCCTGGTTGCCGCCGAAGGTCACCAGCATGTACTTCACTTCCACTCCCCACCGGTTGCGCGGGCCTTGATCTCCTGCACGGCCCAGCTGTTGCCGTCCGGGTCGTCGAAGAAGATGAACGACCCACCGTCCTTTTCGTTCATGCGCACGATCTCGCTGACCCCGACGCCCCGCTCGACCAGCTGCGCGCGGGCCTTCTCCAGGTCGGAGACGACCAGCTGCACGCCCTTCAGCGAGCCGGGCTCGCCCTTCACGATGCCCTTGCCCAGCACGATCGAGCAGCCGGAACCGGGCGGGGTGAGCTGCAGGACGCGGGTGTCGGCGTTGAACGTCGTGTCGTGGTCGACCGTGAAGCCGAGCTGCTCGGAGTAGAAGTGCTTGGCGCGGTCCAGGTCGGCCACCGGCACCACGATGACTTCCAGGGTCCAGTCCATGTCGAAAGTTCCTCTCAGCGGCTGCCTTGCACAGGTCCGTCGAAGGGCGCGGGGACGTTTCGACACGGGGTCCGGGTCCGCATACCAGCTCACTCCTCGACAGCGCCGCCGATCTTGCGCAGGTGCTCGCGGAACGTGAGCCCGCTCGCCAGGTACTCGGCGAACCGCAGCTGGCCGCGCAGGGACTCACCCTGCCTCACCCGGTCGGCCTGCGCGCGTTCGACGTCGCGGATCCCGGCGGCCTTGGCGAGCACGACCTCCACCTCCGATCCCGGCACGAACAGCACACCGTCGTCGTCACCGAACACGACGTCGTCGGAGGTGACGGTCCACTGGTCGACCTGCGCCGTCGAGAGAGCCTCCGGCGCACGGTCGCGCAGGCTCAACGGACCGGTCGGGTTGCTGCCGAGGCTGAACACCGGCAGCCCGATCGCCCGGATGTCCGCGGTGTCGCGGTGCAGGCCCCAGATCACGACCCCGGCCAGGCCCGCGGCCTGCGCTTCGAGGACGATCAGGTCGCCCACGCAGGACTCGTCCACACGGCCGTCGTTGTCGACGACCAGCACGTCACCGGGTTGCGCGCGGTCGATGGCCTCCAGGAAGACGTCGACGCTGCCCGCGTGCCGGGCGGGCAGGACGCGGCCGGACGTCTTGGCACCGGGGACGACCGGTGAGAGCACGGCCGTGCGGACCGGGATGTTCGCCCGGATGCAGGCGTCGGCCAGGTGGGCGGTGGTGAGATCCAGTCGGGCGAGGTCCATGGCGCACAGTTTTACGCGGACACGCGGTCCTTGGCGGGTTCGGCTCGCAACACGTTCGCCGAGAGCGCCGTGACCACGCAGAACGCCACGGGCAGCAAGAACGCGATGTTGAGCGGCACGACGTGCGTCAGCCAGCCGATCACCGCGGGTCCGGCCAGCACGCCGAGGTAACCGAGCCCGGCCACCCGTGACACGTTCGCCGCGGCCGCACCGGCTTCCGCGTGCCCGGCCGCGCTGAACAGCTGCGGCACCGTGCCCGACAACCCGGCGCCCGCGACCGCCCAGCCCGCCAGCGCCAGCCAGACCCACGGCGACAGCGCGGCCGTCGCGATGCCCGTCGCGCCGATCACCGCACCCCAGCGCAGCACCGCCACCGAACCGACCCTCGCGGTGATCCGGTCCGCGAGCAGCCGCCCGGTCGTCATCGTGGTGGCGAACGCGCCGTATGCGAGTGCCGCGACCTGCGGTGCGGCGCCGAGGACGTCTTGCAGGTGCAGCACGCTCCAGTCGTTCGCCGCGCCCTCGCTCAGCATCACCAGGCCCGCGAGCAGCGCCATGACCCAGATCCGGCGCGGCACCTTCCGCTTGCCGGTCGGCTGGACGCGCTGGTCTTCCTTCCCGGCGAGCAGCGCTTTGGCCGCGACCAGGCTGACCACGACACCGAGCGCGGCCGCCACTCCCAGCGTCACGGCGGGGGAGAGCTGCCAGCTGAGTGTGCGCGCTCCGGTCAACGCGGCTGCCACACCACCGAGCGACCACGTCGCGTGGAACGCCGACATCACCGGTCGCTTGTAGTGCTTTTCCACCACTACGGCGTGGGCGTTCATGATGACGTCCATCAGGCCGTTGCCGATGCCGAAGATGAGCAGCGCCGCACCGAGCGTCCACTGGTTGACGGCCAGCCCCGGCAGCAGGGCGGCCATGCTGCAGAAGACCCCGGCGATCGGCAGCACGAACTTCACGCCGGTCCGATCGGTGACCTTGCCGCCGATCCGCATGCCCAGGAACGCGCCCAGGCCGAGCAGCAACAGCAACCGGCCGAGCTCGGCGTGGTCGAGGCCGGTGCGCTGCTCGACCGTCGGGATGTGCACGAGCCACAGCCCGAGCAGGAACCCGTTGAGCGCGAAGTACGTGAAGGTGGCCACCCGCGCGGCCTTGAGAGCGTTCACTTGCCCCACGCTAACGAACGGATACCGTGTTCGAAAGTTTGTGTTTCGAACACCACTGTTGTTCAATCGTGTTCGTGTCCCGCCTGAAGCAGATCGCCGAGGCCGTCCGCGACGCCGGCTCCCTCGGCGTGGCCGAACTCGCCGCGCTCACCGGCGCGTCGGAGATGACCATCCGCCGTGACCTGGAGGTTCTCGCCGCCCAGGGCGTCCTCGAACGGTTCCGCGGCGGCGCCCGCAGCCTGCTGCTGCGCGGCTCCGAACCGCCGTTCGCGCTGCGTTCCGACGAGAACATCGACGCCAAGCGCCGCATCGCCGCCGCCGTCGCGGGCCTGATCGCGGACGGCGAGTCGGTCGTGCTGGACAGCGGGACCACGTGCCTTGAGGTCGCCCGGCTGCTGCACGACCGCCGCCTGACCGTCATGCCGTTGTCGCTGCACGCGGTGAACGCGCTGTCCACCTCCACTTCGGTGACGCTGCTGGTGCCCGGCGGCCGCCCGCGCCCCGGCGAACTGGCGCTGACCGGGCCGTTGACGCTGGCCTCGCTGCAGGCGCTGCGCTTCGACACCGCCGTGATCGGCTGCTGCGGCCTGTCCGCCGCTCAGGGACTCACCGCTTTCGACCTGGAGGACGCCTCGGTGAAACGTGCCGCCATCGCCTCGGCCCGGCGAGTGATCGCCGCCGCCGACGCGTCGAAGCTGAGCCGCACCGCGCTGGCGTTCGTCGCCCCGGCGTCCTCTTTGGACGCGGTGGTGACCGACGCGGACGGCGACGAGGACCTCACGGCCGCCGGCGTCGCGGTGGTGACCGCGTGATCGTGCTGTTCGACATGTTCGGCGTGATCGCGCGCGACCAGTCGCCCGAGGTGATGGCCACCATGAGCACCGATCCGAAGTTCTGGGACGCCTACTGGGCACACCGTCCCGCCTACGACCGCGGTGCCGTCACGGCCGAGCAGTACTGGCGGCTCGTCGGCCACGAACCGCTGGTGGAGGCGGACGTCGCGAGCTGGAGCCGCGTCGACTACGAGATGATCGCGCTCCTGCACGAACTGCACGGCGCGGGTCAGCGCATCGCGTTGCTGTCCAACATCCCCGAGGACCACGCGCGCAACTTCGAGCGCACGCACGCGTGGCTGGAGCTGTTCGAGGTGCTCGGCTTCTCGTGCCGCATCGGTCACGCGAAACCGGAACGCGCGGCCTTCGAGTGGTGCCGCGACCGGCTGGGTCACGACGACATCCTGTTCGTCGACGACAAGCGGGAGAACGTGCTGGCCGCCGAGCTGGCCGGCATGCGCGGTCACCACTTCACCGGGATCAGCGGGCTGCGGTCGGTGCTGGCGCGCTGACCGCCAGCAGCTGCTCGACGCGGTGCACGTCCGTGGACCGCTGCTGGGCCCGGTACAGGTCGAGCGCCAGCTGCCAGGTGCGGCGGGCGTCGCCGAGCTGCCCGAGGGCGTCGTACGCCTGGCCGAGGCGTTCGAGCATGACTGCTTCCCGGTGCGCCTCGCCCATGCCACGGCACAGGGCGATGGCGTCGCGGTAGTGGCCCACGGCCAGCTCGTGGCGGCCGGTGTGGTGGGCGATGTAACCGAGACTGTCCAAAGTGGCCGCTTGGCCTTCCCGGTCGTTCTGCTGCCGGAACAACAGGTTCGCCCGCGCGCAGTAAGCGTGGGCGCGGTGCGGATCGCCGGAGCGGGCGCGCAGCCAGCCGACGGAGTTGAGACCCATCGCTTCCAGGAGCGGATCGCCGAAGGTCCGGAACAACCGCAGCGCGCTCGTGGCGTGGGCGAGTGCTTGCCGGTAGCGCCCCATCCCCTCCCACACCTTCGAGAGGATCCGGTGGGTGTGCGCCCGGCCGTGTTCGTCACCGGTTCGCCGGGTGATCGCGAGGGCGTGCCGCAGGTGCGCGAGCGCCTCGGAGTGCGCACCCGCCCGCGAGCAGCCGAGGCCGAGACGTTGCAGGCACAGCACGTGCACGGCGGCATCGTCCAGCCGCTGGGCGGCGACGAGCGCGGTCCGCCACATGCGCACGTGCTCGTGCAGATGACCTCGCGCGATCTGGAAGCTCTCCAACGCCCAGGCGAGCTGCCAGGCCGGCACGTACCAGTCGTTGTCCAGGGCGAGCTGCTGCACGGCGAGCAGCGAGGAGTGTTCGGTCTCGAACCACGCCACGGCCGCTGCGGTGCCGGGGAACCGCAGGGGCCTGCAGCCGTCGCCTGGCCGGCCGAGGTCGACGGTCTGGCTGGGCTCCAGCAGCCTCGCGAGGTCCGCCGTGTGCAGGTAGAAGCCGATCAGCCGGCGCAGTGCCGCGTCGCGTTCGTCCTTGCTCAGCCGCAGGTGAGCCTGCTCGCCGGCGTAGAGGCGGATCAGGTCGTGCAGACGGTACCGGCCGGGCGCGAACTGCTGCAGCAGGTGCGCGTCCTCCAGCTCGCGCACCACCGCGCGGGCTTGCGCGGTGGCCAGGTCGCTGAGATCGGCCACCGCGGGCAGGCTGATGTCCGGTCCCGGCGCGAGTGCGATCAGCTCCAGCACGGTCGCGGCCGCTGCGTCCAGGGCGCGGTGCGACCACGAGAGCACCGCTCGCACGCCGGTGGTCAGCTCGGCGGTGTCCAGCGCGTCCAGCCGGGCGGAGGCGTCCCTGACCTCCTCGGCCACGACGTCCAGCGGAAACCGCGGATGAGTCGCCGCGCGGACGGCCACGATGCCCAGCGCCAGCGGCAGACCGGCACAACACGCCAGGAGCTCGGCCACGGCACCGGGCTCCGCGGTGATCCGGTCCCGGCCGACGACATCGGCCAGCAGCTCCTCGGCTTCGTTGTCCGGCATGGGATCGAGATCCACGGCGTGTGCCCGGTGCGTGACGATCAGGCCGTCGAGCCGGCGGCGGCTCGTGATCACCGCCGTGCAGGTCGGACTGCCGGGCAGCAGCGGCCGGACCTGCGCGGTGTCCCTCGCGTTGTCGAGGACCACGAGCAGGCGTTTTCCGGCGACGAGACTGCGGTACAACCCGATCTGGGCGTCGGGTTCCGCGGGGATCACGGCCGGGCCGACGCCGAGCGCCGAGAGGAACCCGCGCACCGCCGCATCAGCGCGGACGGGTGCCTCGGCGGGGTCGAAGCCGCGGAGGTTCACGTAGAGCTGCCCGTCGGGGAAGCGGTCGAGGTGACGGTGTGCCCAGTGCAACGCGAGCCAGGTCTTGCCGACTCCGCCGACCCCACCGATCACCGAGAGGACGGCGGCCCGCTCGCCCAGGGCCTCGTCGAGGCGGGCCAGCTCTTCGGCGCGGCCGGTGAACGACCTCGGTGCGGCGGGCAGCTGACGTGGCACCACGCTTGCCGACGGCACGGCGAGCGCCGGGTCAGCGGTGAGGATCCGCTGGTGCAGCTCCTGCAGCGGCGCGCTGGGATCCGTGCCGAGCCCGTCCGCGAGCCTGCGGCAAAGCCGTTGGTGGTGCAGCAACGCGTCCGCCGGGCGGCCGCAGCGGTACAGAGCGAGCATCAGCTGTCCGGCCACCCGTTCGTCCATCGGGTGTTCGTCGACCAGAACGGACAGTTCGGGCACGAGTGCAGCGTGCTGGCCTCGGCGCAACTGGATGTCGGCCAGGTCCAGCCGGGCGGCGTGCCGGCGGCCGGTCAGCACGGCCCTGGCCGCGTTGATCCACGGCGTGTCGAGGGTCGCGAACGGAACGCCCCGCCACAACGCGAGTGCCTGCTCCAACAGCGGTGCGGCGTCCTCGTCGTCCGCCTCCCGCGCCCGGTCGAGGAGGCGGTGGAACCGGTGCAGGTCCACCGCCTCCTCGTCGACCGCGATGCGATAGCCGCCAGGACTCCTGGTGATGAGGACCTCCGCCGGGGCCAGTGTCTTGCGCAGCAACGAGATGTAGGTCTGCACCGCACCGGCGGGCCGATGCGGCAGGCCCCGCCCGCCCCACACGCGGTCCACCACCTGGTCGACCGACACCGGGCGGTTGGCCTCCACCAGCAACACCGCCAGCACGCACCGCTGCCGGTCGTGCCCGACGTCGACCGGACGTCCGCCGAGGCGCACCTCCACGTCGCCGAACAGCCGGAACTCGACCGCCATCTGACCGCCCCCGGCCCTGGTTGTGCACTCCGACAGCGTTGTCCTATCGGCTCGGGACCTGGCGGCTCAAGGGCCGGGGCCGAGGTGGCGACGTTCGGCGGCGAAAGCTGCCCTGTGCGGTAGATCCCCGTGCGGCCGAAGAATCCCCAAAGCGAGGACTCCTAGCGTGCCGGTGCACCAGCCGACCTCAGGAAGGAGTCCGTTGTCCCCCCGACGACTGCACGCCATCCCGTTGCTCATCGCCCTCGTCGCGGCCGCACTGCTGGTCCCCGCGGCACCGGCCGGCGCGGTTCCCCCGATCTCCGTCTACCACAACCTCAAGAACGACTACCGGGACATGGCGTGCCTGGCGGGCCGTGAGCCCAGCCACAAGGTCCAGACGAGCCAGTGCGTCGACGAGTTCACCGACCAGTACTGGCGGCTGGAGCCGTCGCCGTCGACCGGCTACTACGAACTGCACAACAAGATCTCCGACCGGTGCCTGGCGATGCCCGTGGGCAAGACCGTCGCGGAGATGGTGCACTGCGACACCAGTTCGCAGATCGACTGGTGGGCGCTCGTCCCGACCTCGCTCGGCGACACCTTCATGCTGCGCAACCACCTCACGCAGAAGTGCCTCGTGGCGCTGCACCCCAACGGTTACGCGACCCAGTTCACCTGCACGTCCGACTACACCGACCAGTGGTGGCACTTCGTCCAGCGCTGATCCCGCGAAGGAGCTTCCGTTGCCACACCGACTGCGCGTCAGCCTGCTCATCGCCCTTGTGGTGGCCGCACTCGTCCCGGCGTTGCCGGCCGGCGCGACACCACCCACGTCGTACCTCTACAACCTGAAGAACGACTACCGCGACATGGCCTGTCTCGCCGGCCGCTCGGGAGGGTCCGCGAACCTCAAGGTGCAGACGAGCCAGTGCGTCGACGCCTTCACCGACCAGTACTGGCGGCTGGACCCCGCCCCCGGCACGGCGCTCGGGTACTACACGCTGACGAACCGGATCTCGGGCCTGTGCCTGGGCATGGACCCGAACAACACCCGCAACGGCGACCGGGCGTCCATGGGCAACTGCAGCCCGGGGGAGTACAACCCCTTCGTCTACTGGGCGCTCGACCCGACGTCACTGGGCGACACCTTCATGCTGCGCAACCACTGGACCCAGAAGTGTCTCGTGGCGCTGCACCCCAACGGTTACGCGACCCAGTTCAGCTGCACGCCCGACTACCACGACCAGTGGTGGCACTTCGTCCAGCGTTGATCAGTTCAGCACGGGCTGTATAGTTCAGCCCGTGCTGACGTGTGAGACCAGGGAAACCGCCCTGTCGAGGCTGGGCAAGGCGCTGGCCGACCCGACCCGCTGCCGCATCCTCGTGGCGTTGCTCGACGGCCCCGGCTACCCGGCCCAGCTGGCCGAGAAGCTGGGCCTGACCAGGTCGAACGTCTCCAACCACCTGTCGTGCCTGCGCGGCTGCGGCCTCGTCGCCGTCACCTACCAGGGCCGCCAGGTGCGCTACGAGCTCGCCGACCAGCGCCTCACCCGCGCCCTCACCGAGCTCGCGGACGTCGTGCTCGCCGTCGACCCGCAGCCGGAGTGCGTCGATGGCTGACACCCGGCAAGCCGTGCTCACCCGGCGCGTCCGGCTCCTGGTCGCCGCCACGATCACCTACAACCTCGTCGAGGCGGTCATCGCGCTCGCCGCGGGCACCGTCGCCTCCTCGACCGCGCTGATCGGGTTCGGGCTCGACAGCGTGATCGAGGTGGCGTCGGCGGCCGCGGTCGCGTGGCAGTTCTCCGGCAGCGACCCCGAAGCACGCGAACGCACCGCGCTCCGGGTGATCGCGATGTCGTTCTTCGCGCTCGCGGCCTACGTGACGTTCGAGTCGGTCACGGCCCTCTTCGGCCAGGACCGCGCCGAGCACTCCACCGTCGGCATCGTGCTGGCCGCCGTCTCGCTGCTGGTCATGCCCGTGCTCAGTCATGCGCAGCGCCGAGCCGGCCGCGAGCTCGGTTCGGCGAGCGCGGTGGCCGACTCGAAGCAGACCCTGCTGTGCACCTACCTGTCCGCGGTCCTGCTGGCCGGTCTCGGCGTCAACAGCCTGTTCGGCTGGTGGTGGGCCGACCCGCTGGCGGCACTGGTGATCGCCGCGGTGGCCGTGCGCGAGGGCCGGGAGGCCTGGCGCGGCGACCACTGCTGCTGAGCGCCTGGCTCCGCCGGCGTCTGCAAGTACCGCTCGTCGCGGTGGATGAAGGGCTCCTTCATCCACTCCAGGTGGATGAAGGAGCCCTTCATCGACAACGGGACACGGCCGGGCACGACAGGCCGGGTGCTCAGACCAGCGTCGACCAGTAGAACCAGAACGCCTGCAGCACACCGGCCGCGATCACCAGGTACCACACGATCAGCACGACGCTGTGGTACTGGAACGTCGGCCGCAGGTTGCGCAGCGTCGTGTACCAGAAGATCGGGATCGTCACCGCCCACACGACCATGCAGTACGGGCACAGCGCGCCGATCTCGTACAGCGACTGGAAGATCAGCCAGTGCACGAACAGCACACCGGCCGTCACGCCCACCTGCAACCCGATCCACACCCAGTTCGGCAGCGACACACCGGCCAGCAGGAGCACGCCGAGCGTCGTCACCACCGCGAACCCGGCGATGCCCAGCAACGGGTTCGCAAACCCGAACACCTCGGCCTGCGCGGTCTTCATGACCGAGCCGCAGCTCAGCACGGGGTTGATGCTGCACGTCGGCACGTAGAACGGGTCCTTGAGCAGCGCGATCTTCTCGACCGTCAGCACGAACGAGGCGACCAGCCCGACGAACCCGCCGATCGCCAGCACCCACGACACCGGCCTCACGACAGCGCCCGCTCGATCGCGGCCTTGAGGTTGGCGTAGGTCGGCGCGCCGCTGAACTTGGTGCCGTCGACGAAGAACGTCGGCGTGCCCTGCACCCCGGCCTTCGCCCCCTCGGTCCGCTCGGCGAGCACCCGCTCCCGCAACGCGCTGTCGTCCAGCCCGGCCTCGAACTTCGCCTGGTCGAGCCCGAGCCGCTGCGCGAACCCGACGAACACCGCCCGCTGCGACGTCGGCTGCCCGCCCCACTCCTGCTGCGACTCGAACATCAGCTTGATCATCTCGTCCCGCTTGCCCTGCGCCCCGGCCGCCTCCACGGCGACGGCGGCCAGCTCACCGTTGCGGTGGCTGGGGATCGGGAAGTGCTTCACGACGAACGTGACCCGGCCCCCGTACTCGGCCTTGAGCTTCTCCACGCCGGCATACGCGGCACGGCACGACGGGCACTCCATGTCGAGGTACTCGACCACGGACACCTTGCCGTCACCGGACCGCGGCGCGGCCGTCGTGTCGTTGCGGGAGAACAGGAGGAAACCGGCGACCACCACCGCCACGACGGCGACGATGACCAGGGACAACCGAGCGTTTTTGGACATGGCAGAACTCCACGAGGGTTGGCGCGAACAGGACCGGAGAACGGGTCCGGTCTAGGCGCGCAGCACGCAGAGCTGCGCCAGCCGCACTTCCAGCCGACGTGAAGGACTCGACCACACGGGCAGAGGCACCAGCGGCACCCGGAACGCCCCGTCCCGCCGCAGCACCGCGAACCCGATCAGAACGGCGAACGCCGCCACGAGAAACGCGCCCGCCAGGAGAACGGCGTCGAGCCAGCCGGTGTCGTCGACCTGGTCGGAGTGCACCACCACCTGGGTGCTCGACGTGGGGCACTGCGCGGTCCAGGCGAACTCGGTCCTGCACGGGGCGCCTTGCATCATCGCCACCGAGGCCACCAGCGCGAGCACGGCGAACACGCGCGCGAGGTTCGCGCGGGTCCGTGAGCCGCGGGTGCCGTGCATGTGATCCAGCGTAGCCACCGGCGCCTACGCTGGGTCACCTGGGGGAGAAGTTGCGCAGCACGAACGCTCCAAACCCTGGTTCGTGAGTTTGGAAGGCCGCCAAACAGCATGCTTTCAGGTTGATCTGCGGCGAATGGGTGGAGCCAAACGGAACACCGGTTCTACCGTCCCTGCATGCCTTTGCGGAGATCCACTGTGCGCGGCCGCGAGTTCGGCGACGCGATAAGGGCGCTGCTGCGGGCGGCCGGTCTGACAAATCGCGCCGCCGCCGATTTGCTGGGCTGGCAGGAGGCCAAGGTCTCGGAGCTGGTCAACGGCAAGGAAGGCACCACCGACATCGAACTCGCCAAGCTGCTGGGGTTGTTGCGCACGCCGCCCGCCGAGTTCGACCACCTGATGGCCCTGCATCACGAACTGAGCACCCGGGACTGGTTGCAGCCCACCAAATCCGGCATGACCGACCGTGCGCGCACACTCCGCGAGCACGAAAAGATCGCCTCGAACATCACCGGCTGGTCGATGAACGTCGTGCACGGCTTGTTGCAGGCACCCGACTACACGCGCCACCTCGCGCTCGCCAAACCGTTGACGCCGGAAGAGGCACAAGTGCTTGTGGACAATCGCACCGCCCGTCAAAAGGCGGTTCTCGACGGCTACCGAACCGTCACGATCTTCATGCACGAGCAGGCGCTGCGGCTGCCGGTCGGGAGTCCGGAAACCATGGCCGAGCAGTACCACCACCTGTTGCGGCTGTCTGTCCGGCCGTATCTCACGATTCGCTTGATTCCTACCGCGTTCGGGCCACACGCGGGTCTGGCCGGCGACTTCGACTTGCTTCAGTTCAAGAAGATCCCACCGATCGTCTACGTCGAAAGCGAAGGGGCTAACGTCTTCCTCGAAGATCAGCCTTCGGTCGGTCTCTACGACACCGTCGTGACATCACTCGGTCGGACGGCGTTGGACGAGTCGCAAACGAGGAAGCTGATCACCGACATCATCGGTGAGGAGGCTCGTGATGACGACCAGGTGGCGCAAGAGTAGCTACAGCGCTAGCGACGGCAACTGCGTCGAAGTGGGCCGTGGCGTCGGCGTCCGGGACAGCAAATCGCCGTCGGTCGAACTTCCGCTCACGGCCCACCAGTGGACGTTGCTGCTGCGCCTGGTCAGGTCCTGACGTAGAGGTTCATGCCGGTGAAGTCGAGCGTGACGCTGTAGGGCTTCCAGAAGCACTGGAAGAACGCGGCCGGCACGTCGAACCCGAGGCCCGCGGTGTCCGCGGTGGGGTGCGATTCGCAGTAGATCTCCTTGGCGACGGCACCGCCGACGCGGAGTTCCTTGGGGTAGCACGGGTAGACGACGGTCGGCGTGCTGTGCGCGGACGTCTCCAGCGGGCGGCCGAGGTCGGTGCGGACGCCCAGGCGGTCGGCCGTGTCGCCGAAGAGGACCGCGGCCATCTCGCCGCTGCCGCCGAAGTTCGTGCCCACCACGCGCGTGCCGGAGCCGGCGACGCTGCCCAGGCTGTGCAGGTAGTGGTCGTCAGCCAGCCACAGCGGCAGGGGCTTGGCGCCGGCGGTCGCGGACTTGACCGCTTCGGGGGTCGGGCGGCGCAGGACCAGGGCTCGGTTCGCGTAGTCGAAGGTGGTCAGCAGGTGGTAGAAGACCCACGTGCCGATCATGCCGTCGTGGTCGTTGTCGACGTCCTCGCCTGACTCGGTCGACGACCAGCCCACGGGGACGTTGCGCAGTTCGAGGCCGCCGATCTTGAAGGAGTCCAGCACTCCGTAGTAGGCCCAGATCCGGCCGCCCTCGTAGTCGATCTCCTGGCTGGCGACGGGCTTGAGGCCGGCCTGCTTGGCGAGCGTCGAGGTCAGGCCGAGGCACGGAGCGCCGGTGTAGAACGTGAAGCGCTTCGGCGGTCCGCCGTTGACCGAGGCCTCGACCTGCGGCATCGGGTCGAGCTTCTGGAACTGCACCCGGCCGATGTCGCCGTGGATCTGGTACGGCTCGCCACTCACCGCCGAGAACCACTTGGCGTAGGACTCCTCGCCGATCGCCTGCCAGTGCGGCACGGACAGCGCGAGCTTGTCCTGCCGCAGGTAGCAGTCGGCGAGGAACTTGTGGGCTTCCTTGTCGCCGGGCGCCAGGTCGAGCGCCGTCCTGAGGTACTTCTCGGCGTCGGCGAACTTGTTGGCCAGCAGGCCCACATAGCCGCGCTGACGGGCCGCGTGCACGTTCGTGGGGTCCGTTTTCAGGATCTCCTCGTACGCGCGGCCTGCCTCCTCGAACTTGCCCGCCTTGAACAGCGCGTCCGCGCCACCGCCCAGCGCCGTGGCCACTCCGCCCAGGAACGGCGTTGCCGCGGCGGCACCGGCCACCGCGGCAGCGCCTCGCAGCAACGAACGCCGGCTCCACTGTCCCCCAGTAGTCATGCCTTCAGCCAAGACCGAAGACCGTTGCGGGGCCGTATGCGTTTTTCGATACGCCCGCGATAGGTCAGGAGCGTTTCGCCGGGGGCTGCCAGCCGCCGGTGACCTCCTTGACGGGCTTGTGCGGGAACCGGCGCCGGGCGTGTTCCTGGGCGGCCGAGCCCGGCAGGACGTAGAGGGTCTCGGTCTTCTCCTGGAGTGGTCGCAGCACGGTGTCCAAGAACGTCCTGCGGTCGTCGAGGTACGGGCCGAGGACGTCCTCACCGGCGGGGCAGACCGCCACGCAGTAGCCGGACTTGTAGCCGGGCGGGGAGGCGAGGCTCTGCCACATCGAGGTGCTTTCGGAGTCGGTGACGCGAGAGCGGTAGTCGGCGGCGTCCTCGCTGTCGGCCACGGTCTGCACCCAGTCGGTGAACCCGCTCATGAACTCGCGGTAGTTGTGCGTGGCGCAGGCCAGCGCGTCGAACTCACCGGTCTTGCGGATGGCGCCGACCGGGCAGGCGGCGACGCACAACTTGCAGTCGATGCACGGGTTGTAGTCCAGCGCCTGGCCGTACTCGCTCACCTCCGCGTCGACCAGCACGGTGGCCAGCAGCACGAAGCTGCCGAACTTCGGGTGGATGACGTTGCGGTGCAGGCCCATCACGCCGAGCCCCGCGGCGACCGCGACGGTCTTGTGCGCGACCACCCAGATCCGTCCCGGGTAGCGGTCCATCTCCTGCGGGAAGCCGACCGACGGGTTGAGCGCGCGGTAGCCCGCGTCCTGCAGAGACTGGGTGATGCTGCGGGCGGCGTGGTTGGCGAGCTCGTCGGTCTGGTGGAACTCCTGGTTCGCGACGCTGCGCGCGGGGGAGCGGCAGTTGTCGCGGTTCATCCGGAACGCCATCGCGACGAGGGAACGGGTGCCGGGCAGCGCGGCCAGCACGTGCTCGCGTTCACCGGCCAGGTCCGGGTGGTCGAGGCTGACCGCGGCCACGTCGTCGGCACCGGCCGCGAGGCACAGTTCACGCAGCCAGGCCGCGTCGAGCACCGGCGGCGGGCTCGGCCTGCGCTGGGCGAGGACGGCCTGCACCGACGGGTGTGCGGCCAGCTTCGGCGGCAGCTCGGCGGTCATGCGACCGCGTCCAGCACGTCGGGCCGTTCCAGGGCGAGGAAGTGGCCGGCGTCCGGGACCTCGGTGAACTCGGCGCCGGGCAGCAGCCGCCGGTTGGCCTGCCGGTCCGAGGGCCGGGACCAGTCGTGCTCGCCGTAGACGAGGTGGACCGGCGCGGTGACCTCGGGGTAGCGGGCGCGGGCCGCGATGAGGGTGGGCAGGTTGCCGTAGATGGCGCGGGCGACCGTCGCGTAGCCGGGACGGCGTCCGACGGCGAGGAGCTCGTCCAGGTAGTCCTCGCGCAGCGCGGACGGATCGGCCAGGCCGCCGCTCAGAACGGCGCGCACGACGGGTTTGGGTTCGATCCCGGCGAGCAGCGGCCCGATGCCCGGTGCGAGGACGCCGGTGACGACCAGCCGGGCCAGTAGGCTCGACCTCGCGATTCCGCCGGCGTAGTCGTAGGCGTTCACCGCCACGACGCGCCGAACGCGGTCGGGCAGGTCGGCCGCTGTGGTGAGGGCGAGCACGGCCCCCATCGACTCGCCGAGCAGTGTCACGTCGCGCAGGTCGAGCTGGGTGATGAGCCGGGTGACGGCGGCGCGCAGGGCGGGTTCGCCGTAGGACGCGCCGGGCACGATCTCCGAGTGGCCCATCCCCGGCAGGTCGGGCGCGTACGCGGTGTACCGCTGCCCGACCAGCGGGACGAGGTGGCGGAAGTGCTCGGCCTGGGTGCGCACGGTGTGCAGCAGGACCAGCGGCGCGCCGCTGCCGCCCGTGAGGTACCGCAGCCGGCCGTGACCGGGCCCTGCCGGTTCGAGGAAGTGGGTGCTCGTTCCGGGAACGCTGATCCCGGACTCGTTCAGCTGCGGAGTCATCTGCGCCTCGTGACCAGTGTGTTGTGTTTTCCTACCGACTGCTCGTCACCGTAGGTCAGTAAGTTGGAAAGCACAACACACCCGGCTAGGCTGGGGAGATGACCGAACTGCAGCCCGGGATCCGCATGGCCGACCTGCCGATGGGGGTCCGCCCGTGCTCACTCGCGGCCGCGCTGGAGATCCTCGGTGAACGCTGGTCGCTGCTGGCGCTCCGGGAGATCGGCTACGGCGTGCACCGCTTCGCCCGCATCGCCGGCTACACGGGAGCGTCGCGCGACATCCTCACCGAACGCCTGCGCAAGCTGGAGGCCGCCGGGGTGATCGAGCGACGGCTCTACAGCGAGCACCCGCCGCGCCACGAGTACCACCTCACCGAGGCCGGCCGGGAGCTGTTCCCCGTCATGCTCGCCCTGACCCAGTGGGGCGACCGGTGGGCGGTGGACAGTCCCGCCCTGCTGCGTCGGCACTCCTGCGGCGAGCCGGTCCAGGTCGACCTGGTGTGTCACCACTGCGGCAAGCCGGTCACCCGCGACACGGTCCACGCCGAGCTCGCTAGCTGACGCCCACGTCGTTCCACGAGGCGCGCACGACGCCCGCGGCATCCGCGCCGAACAGCGACTGAGCGGACGCCGCCGTCGCGGCCGCGGCCTCGGTGAAGTCGGAGTTCACCCGGAGCTTCGTGGCGAGCGCGTCGTACCAGATCCTGCCCGCTCGCTCCCACGCGTTGCCACCGAGACGGGTCGCGGTCAGGTAGAAGGCCTTGTTGGGGATGCCGGAGTTGATGTGCACGCCGCCGTTGTCGTTGCGCGGGTTGCCGTCGTCGGGCAGGTCGGCGTAGGCGCGCATGTGGGCGGGCTGGCGGTCGAGCTGGTGCGCGGTGCCGGGGTCCTTCATCGACCGCAGCGCGACGCCCTGCAGCTGCGTGCCGAGGATGCCGCCGCCGATGAGCCAGTCGGCCTGGTCGGCGGACTGACCGAGCGTGTGCTGCTTGACCAGTGAGCCGAAGACGTCGGCCATCGACTCGTTCAGCGCACCGGACTGCTTGTGATACCGCAGGCCTGCCGTGTACTGGACGACGCCGTGGGTGATCTCGTGGCCGACGACGGAGGTGTCACGGGCGAGGGCGCCTGGTTGGAAGATCTTGCCGCTGCCGTCGCCGTAGACCATCTGGGTGCCGTCCCAGAAGGCGTTGTCGAAGCCGCGGCCGAAGTGCACCGACGAGATCAGCTTGAGGCCGTTGCCGTCGACGCTGTGGCGGCCCAGCACGTCGCGGTAGAAGTCGTAGGTCCGGTCGGCGTTGTCGAACGCGTCGTTGACGGCCGGGTCGCTGAAGGCGCCGTCGCCTTCCTTGCGGCGCATCACGCCGGGCAGGCTGCGTTCGTCGCCACCCTGGACGTCGTACACGGCCTTGAACTCGGCGGCGGGTGCGGGCAGCTGCGCGGCGTCGAGGCCGAGGAACTGGATCGCCTCGGTGAGCGTGGCGCGCTGGGCGCGCAGGGCGGCCGAGGCGAGCAGCGTCGGGATGGCGTCGCGGAGCTCGATGTTGCCGGCTTCCGCGAGCTCGATGAGCAGGTGCGTGGGCAGGATGAAGCAGACCATGGTTCCCCCTTCTGGCTCCCCTTGTACCAGAGGAGGAGGCACCGCATCGCGTGCAAATACGCGATGTCCCGCGAGGTCGGCCGAAGCTTTCATGCAACCAATGGTTGCGCTAGAGCGGGGCACCGGTTAGCTTGATATGCAACCGTTAGTTGCACATCAAGCCTGGAGGGCCGCGTGGAGTACGGAAGCATCGAGCGGGAGCTGCGCGTCAACGCAGCTCCCGAGGTCGTCTACGAGGTGATCAGCTCCGCCGAGCACCTGCGCGAGTGGTGGCCCGACGACGCCGAGCTCGACCCGGTGCCCGGCGGCATCGGCCGGATCGTCTTCGGCGACGCGTCCTCACCGGACGCGAAGATCGAGCAGCTCACCGTCGTGGAGGCCGATCCGCCCCGCCGGTTCGCGTTCCGCTGGGTGTACGACCAGGGCGCGTCGCCGTCGCCGGGCAACTCGCTGCTCGTCACGTTCGACCTCGTGCCGTCCGGCGACGGCACGCTCGTGCGCTTCTCGGAGCGGGGTTTCCGCGAGCGCGGCTGGGAGGCCGCCGTGCTGGAGCAGGCCTACGCCGACCACTCCCGCGGCTGGAACCACTTCCTCCCGCGCCTCGCCGCACGGGCCGAGAGCCTGGTCGCGCGGTCATGAGCACCGCGATCGACGACGACCTGTGGTCCGCGGTCGGCGACCCGACCCGGCGGAGGATGCTCGACCTGCTCCTCTCCGACGGCGGCGGCACGGCCACCACGCTCAGCGACCGGCTGCCCGTCACCCGGCAGGCGGTCGCCAAACACCTCGGCGTGCTGGACCGCGTCGGCCTGGTGCACGCGACCACGGCGGGCCGCGAGCGCCGCTACGAGGTGGACGAGGAGCAACTCGCCCGCGCGGTCGCCCAGCTGTCCGCGGTCGGCGCGACCTGGGACGCCCGGTTGCAGCGGATCAAGCGGATCGCCGAACGGATCCAGCAGGAGCGGAAGACGGGATCTGACCAGTCATGACGACATCCGAAACAGGCACGGCCCGCGACTACTCGACGTCATACGTGGTCGAGCAGTCGCCGGAAGAGGTCTTCGCCGCCGTCGTGGACGTCCGCGCCTGGTGGACGGGCGAGATCGAGGGGCAGACCGACCGGGTGGGCGCCGAGTTCACCTACCGGCATCCCCCGCAGCACTGCAGCCGTCAGCGCGTGACCGAGTTCGAACCCGGTCGCCGCGTGGTCTGGCGGGTCACGGACAGCCACCTGTCGTTCGTCTCGGAGCCGGCGGAGTGGACCGGCAGCGAGGTCGTCTTCGACATCGCGCCCGTGCCCGGCGGCACCGAGCTGCGGTTCACCCACGTCGGGCTGGTGCCGGACGTCGAGTGCTTCGGCGCGTGCTCCACGGCGTGGCTGCACTACGTCAACGGCAGCCTGCACAGCCTGATCACCGAGGGCCACGGCCTGCCCGACCCGTGGTGAGCACCGTGTCGACCGCGACCAACGCGATCACGGCGGCGCTCGACCAGCCGCGCGATGATCTCCAGCTGCTCAGGAACGCACCCACCGCGTGACGACCGGGGTGCCGTCGCTCGCCGCCACCCGTACCCGGACCAGTCCGGCCGGCACGTCGGCCGCCGTGAACCAGCCGTCGGAGATCGGCACCGCACGGCGGGAGCGCGGTGTCTCCACCACTGCCTCGCCCTCGGCTCCGGAGACGAACCCGCGCAGCCTGGAGCCGTCGATCTCCAGGCTGATCGTGACGTGTTCGGATTCGAAGGCGAGCGTCAGCGGCCCGTTGCCCCGGACGAGCGCCTCGGACTCGACGAGCTCGGCCAGTTCGGCGTCCAGGGTCCGCAACGCCAGTGCCGCGCTCGCGTCGCGCAGCACGCCCGCCGGCACCGGGTCGAACTCGTCGGCGGCGGCGCGCAGGACGTCGAGGAAGTCGTCGTCGTTCATGAGCGCTCCTCCAGCAGCTGGTTGCCCGCGACCAGCGCTTTCAGCCTGCCGAGGCAGCGCTGCCGGATCGGCCCGATGCTGCCGACCGGCATGTCCAGGGCGAGCGCGACCTCGGCGTAGGCGGGTGGCGGCGAGGCCATCAGCACGCGCAGCAGGCGCCGGCATCGGTCCGGCAGCTCCTCGAAGACGCGCCAGAGCGCGGCGTTGCGTTCGCGGACCAGCAGCTCGTGGTCGAGCGCCGGGGCGGGGTCGGGGGAGTCGGCGATCTCCTCGGCCGGTGCCGGGAGGCGGCCGGAGCGGCGCAGCAGCTGCAGGCACTCGTGCCGCGCGGTGGTCGAGAGCCAGCCGGCGAGGCGTTCCGGTTCGGCGATGCGGTCGAGGTGTTCGACCAGCTTGATCCACGTGCACTGCACGGCGTCGGCCGCATCGGCGTCACTGAGGCGGTAGGCGCGGGCGATCGACCACAGCAGCCCGCTGAACTGCCTGACCAGGGCGTCCCACGCGCTCTGGTCACCACGCGCGGCCGCCGACACCAGCGCCGGTATGTCCATGTGGACATGATGCCCCGCGATCAGGCCGTGATTCGCTATTTGCACCCGATGGTTGTTCGGTCCCCGGCGAACATTCCGCCGGGGTCATCAGGAACCCCGATCGGTCGCTCGTGAAGGACGACCCGCCGAAACCTTTCGTTTGGCGTAATTGCCGCCCAATTCGTGCGTCTCGGGTGCATCCTGGTCTCCGACAGCTCGACCCGAGGACTGATGACCATGACGAGTGCGACCGCGTCCTCCCGCCACAACTGGGAGTCCGACCTGGAGCGCTACCGGACCAGAGCGGTCCAGGTGCTGGACACGCACCTGCCCGCGACGACCGGGTGCACCGAGTGCGGTGACCCGTGGCCCTGTGCCCGCGCCTGCACGGCCGAGCTGGTGCTCGAGCTCTGATCAGGACTCCACCCGCGCGAGGAACGCCGCCACCCCGGTGACGATCCTCGCGGCCTGCTCTTCCTGCGTGATCGACTCGCGGAACCGCGAGCCGGGTCCCGCGCTCTTCTTCCCGCGCAGGTACAGCGAGCACTGCAGGTCGGCGCACACGTAGGCGCCGACCGAGTTGCCCAATTGCCCGGACTTCCCCGCCTTGCGCGCGGTCATCAGCGACACCCCGTCCCCGGAATGCGTGGTGAGGCACCACGCGCACATCGTCTTGCGCGCGTGCCCGGCCTGCGTCGCCCTGCGCAGCGCGATGCCGACGACGCGGCCCTGCAGTTCGATCACCAGGTACGCGCGGTCGGGCGCGGCCGGGTCGCGCCAGCCGAGGAAGTCCAGGTCGTCCCACGGTCGTTCGGCGAGATCCCTGGGGACGTGCATGCGCTTCGCCTCGCCCTTGGTGGAATTGACGAAGGACGCGCGGATGTCGTGTTCGGTCAACGGCTTCACGCCTGGGAACGCTAGGCTTACCTAGAGGTCCTAGGCAAATTATTAAGGACCCTAGGAAGGGTGGCGCATGGCACGCGCGGGGCTCACCGCCGACCGCCTCACGCAGGCGGCCGCGGAGCTGGCGGACGAGGTCGGCTTCGAGAACGTGACGGTGTCCGCGCTCGCCCGGCACTTCGGCGTGAAGGACGCGTCGCTCTACTCGCACATCCGCAACGCCCACGACCTGCGCGTTCGCCTCGCGGTGCGTTCGCTGGCCGAGCTGGCGGACCTGGTCGCGGAGGCGTTGGCGGGCCGTTCGGGCAAGGACGCGCTGGTGGCGTTCGCGCACGCCTACCGGCGGTACGCCCACGAGCACCCGGGCCGGTACGCGGCGACGCAGATGGCGCTCGACCCGGACACCGCGGCGACCAGCGCGGCCGGTCGGCACGCCGAGATGACCCGCGCGATCCTGCGCGGCTACGACCTGTGGGAACCCGACCAGACCGACGCGGTGCGGCTGTTGCACAGCACGTTCCACGGCTACGTCTCGTTGGAGCGCGCCGGGGCGTTCCACAGCCACCCGCGCGGGGTCGAGGCGTCGTGGACGCGTGCCCTGGACGCGCTCGACTCACTGCTGCGGGCGTGGCCGGCCGTCTAGGAGCTGTATCGCGGCCGGTCATCAGCATCATCTCGCTGTCGCGAGTCTTCCAGCCCAGCGCGTTGGAAGCCGCCGCTCGGACGCGGACCTCATCCGACCTGGGCGTGGTGGCGAGAACTCGGCGAGCCGCGTCACCTCCAGACGGTCGGACGGTCCGAGTTCGGCGTCGCCGCCCCTTGCGCGATCCGCGTCCGGCCCAGGTCGTCACCTTGACCGCCAGGTTCTCGCCGCCGGAGGCGTCGCGCTCCCTCCCGATGCAGGAGCTCTCCGGCAGTGGCCCAGGGCGCAGGTGCGACTCGTCAACGCGATGCGGCGGTCGCCGGAAGGTGATCAGCTGCCGCAGTTCCTGCGGTCGTGGAAGGTGCGGCGCAGGTCGCTCACCCACGCCCCGGGGTTCTCCCACGGGATGAAGTGACCGCCGTGATCATGGGCGTTGACGTTGACGTGGTTGAACCAGCCGGCCAGCGGGCCGGACTTGAACGCCCGGACGCGTTCGTCGGCGGTGTGGATGCCCGGCGGGTTCTCGTAGGTGACGAACGTGAGTCCGACCGGTGCCTGCACGACCGGCGTGCGGTCGTGGGAAGGCGTCCACGGGTAGCGGTTGGCGTTGGCGTAGTAGCGCATCGACGTGGCGATGGAGTTGTTCGCCCAGTAGATCGTGGCGTGGGTGAGCAGATCGTCCTTCGTGAACACGGACTCGATGTCGCCGCCGTCGTCGCTCCAGTCGTGCCAGCGCTTCAGCAGCCACGCGAGCAGACCGGCGGGTGAGTCGCTCAGCCCGTGCGCGAGAGTGGCGCCGTCGAGCATGTGCACGGCGAGATGAGTGGCCCACCGGTGGTCCTGCTCGATGACGCGGGCGCGGATCTCGGCGGGCTGGTCGTCGGTGAGCGGCCGGTTGCGGGCGAAGTCCCAGGCGCGGTCGCCGGTGAAGAAGTCGAGCGGCAGCCCGGAGCCGATGTGGACGCCGTACAGCGCGTCGGCGTACTTGTGGCCGAGCTGGCTGGAGACGATGCCGCCGATGTCGCAGCCCCCGGCCGCGTACTTCTCGTAGCCCAGGGTCTCGGTCATCAGCGTGTGCCAGAGGTCGGCGACTTTCCAGAAGTTGACGTCCGGGAAGCCGGTGAGCGGACCGGGGAACCCGAAACCGGGCAGCGACGGCACGATGACGTCGAACGCGTCGGCCGGGTCACCGCCGAACGCGCCGGGGTCGGCGAGCGGGTCGATCACCTTCGACCAGTGCCAGAACGTCCACGGCCAGCCGTGGGTGAGGATCAACGGGACGGGGTTCGGGCCGCGGCCGGGCTTGCGCAGGAAGTGCACCGGGACGCCGGCGACGGTCACCTGATAGTGCTCATAGGCGTTGATGGCGGCTTCGGCCTCGCGCCAGTCGTATCCGTCACGCCAGTACGTGACCAGGTCGCCGAGGTAGGCGGCCGGGACGCCGTAAGACCAGTCCTCGTTGCCCTCGTCCAGCGGCGCGCGGGTCCGCGCGAGGCGGGCGCGCAGGTCGTCGAGGACCTCGTCGGAGACGTGGATCGGGGTGGGTTCCATGGTTCCTTCCGGTTCCGCTCAGCGGTCTCGGGACTGCTCCGGTGACGCGTGCGCTGCTTGGATGAGCGCCATGCGCGCCCTGCTGCTCTCCGTGCTGCTGACCGTGTCGTTCGCGATGCCCGCTCAGGCCACCAGCGGGTTCGTCGTGCTGCGCGACGTGGACCCGACGATCTTGCACGACATCCGCTACTTCACCGACCACAACTTCGTCGGCACCCGCATCGACGGCTACCGCCAGCCGCTGTGCATCCTGACCAGGCCCGCGGCGCTCGCGTTGCGTTCGGTGCAGCGGGAGATGCTCAAGCAGGGCTACACGCTCAAGGTCTACGACTGCTACCGGCCGCAACGCGCCGTCGACCACTTCGTGCGGTGGGCCCGCGATCTCGCCGACCAGCGGATGAAGACCGAGTTCTACCCGCGGGTCGACAAGACGCGGCTGTTCGAGGACGGCTACATCGCGGAGAAGTCCGGGCACAGCCGCGGGTCGACGCTCGACCTGACGGTCGTGAGGCTGCCGGTGCGCCATCAACGGCCGTACCTGCCGGGGGAGCCGCTGGTGAACTGTTACGCGCCCGATCGGTTTCCCGACAACACCGTCGACATGGGTACCGGCTACGACTGCTTCGACACGTTGGCGCACACCGACGACCCGCGGATCATCGGGCAGGCGCGGGAGCACCGGCAGCTGCTCAGGTCGGCGATGGCGCGGGCCGGGTTCCGCAACCTGCCCGAGGAGTGGTGGCACTTCACCCTCAACGGCGAGCCCTATCCGGACACCTACTTCGACTTCCCGGTGTCACGCCGTCTCGGCTGATCGTGCGCTGTCCCCGTGCTCGCGGCGCACGCCCTGACGTGGATCGGGCGTGTCAGCGGCGTGGCCACGAGGTGGCGATGGCCGTCGGCTGAGCGTCCTGGCGCTCAGGCGGTGTCCCCCGGACGGCGGATCTTCTGGACCAGGTCGACCACGTTGACCGGCTTGTCGATCACGCCCGTGCGGTGTTCGCCGCCGAGCACTTCGAGCGTGTGGACGTCGGCGGCACCTTCCGTCAGCTCCTTCGGCTGCCTCTCGGCGGGAGCCAGCTCGGCCATCAGCGGATGCGCGACCTGCAACGTGATGGTGTGCGGCTGCAGGACGTTCTCCAGCACGTCGACCGGAGGCAGGACGCCGTTGCGCACGATGTCCCGATACGGGCCGACCGTGTCGTCGCGGTCGGGCGCGTCACCGAACCAGCTGATGAGGTACGTGCGCAGGTAGACGGTGAGGAACCGGGTCACGGCCTCGGGTTCCGTGCGGGTGCGGGGCGCCTCCGGCTGGTTGAGCAGGCTGTACAGGTCCGCGCCGAGCGGGAAGTCGGCGTCGCGCAGCCACAGCACCGGGTCGGTGTCGCCGCCCGAGCTCACCGCGTCCAGGCACGCGGCCACGAAGGCCAGCCGGTTCGCGGTGAGGTTGTGGTCGGCCTTCTCCCTGGTGAGCGCCGCGGTGGTGTCCTCCAGCTCGCGGCGCAGCCTGGTCACGGTGTCGGTCAGCTCGCGCTCGGCGCTGCTGCGGCTGCGTTCCTCCTGGACCGCGATGATGCGGATCAGGGCCCGTTCGCACTCCTGCCGGTTGGCGAGCCGGGCGCGCAGGTCGGTCAGCTCGCGTTCGTAGAACTTCAGGCTGGTCTCGTGCGCCTCGCGGAACTCGCGCACCGCCTTCTCGGCGTGGCGCTGTGCGTTGTTCTCCACGTGGGCCAGCTTGCTGAGCAGCATCTCGACCCGGATCTTGTCGTTGGGCAGCTCGTCGACGCCGGGGAACGGCGGCGGTGCGCCGGCGGGTGCCAGCACCGGCCCGTCGTAGCCGGGTGGCGGGTAGCGGCGTGACGCCTGCCAGAGACCGGCCAGGCGCGGGCGTGGTGCTTGCGCGTCGTCGACACCGCAGCGGGTCAGGACGAACTCGACGAAGTCCCACCTCGGGATCTCCCAGGCGGGCTGGCCGATGTGCCTGCTCATCGTCCGTTTGGCGTCCTCGAACGCCTTGCGGTCGGCGGGGTCGCCGGCGATGCCCGCGGGCGCGCCGGGGGCGGCCATGTGGTCGCGCAGGAAGTCGCTGAACCCCGGATAACGCGTCTTGATGGCTGTGACCAGCACGAAGGCCAGCTCGGCCGCGAACGGGTCGAGGCTCGTGTAGTCGCTGACCGAGGTAGGCAGCTGACGTCCGCCGCGACGGGTGCCCATTGGTTCCTCTGAGGTGGGGAGTGCCCGGCAGGGGCCGGGGGAGATGACGTGAACTGGGGTCAGCCGTACCCGCCCTTATCTCCGCGTTGTGCGGTTATTCATTTTTCGCCTTTCGTTCCGCTGCCACCGGTGTCCGCCTCAAGTGTCTCGTTTGGACCTTGGAGGAGGAACAAGTTCGCTCGATCGTCACCTGTTCGAGTGATATCGGATCCGGTCGGACAACCTCGGCATCCTGTCGGGTGCGCCGGATAACCACCGTGCGATCAGCCAGACCGAAATCGCCTTCCTTGGACTCCTGACCTGCATGTCCTGCACCAAACGGCAAATCCTGTTGAGACGGATAACCGTTGTTAGGTGCCAGTGATGGCATGGAATGACCGCTTGCCGCTCTCTTTGTGACCGCTCGTCGACGTCAATTTCGGGCGATCGGGTTCCGGTGATCATCACTGCGATAGTGGGGACTGCCCACGCTCCGGTGCGTAGGCACAAAAAAGAGCGGACCCCTGATGGCAGTCAGGGGTCCGCAGGTTCGTTGTCCTACCCCAGGCGTCCTGAAAGGGTTGAATCAACATGCGAAGTTTAGGCCTGCGGCCACCGTCCCGGCCGGGTGCGGTCGTTCCGGTGTCACGGCACCGGCGTGAGCAGGCGAGGCCCGGCTGTCTGCGCGGGCTGTTGTCGCTGCCCGGTGTGGTCGTGCGACTGACCTGGTCGAAGCTGACGCGTCGCTAGCCCGCACCCCGTACGAGGGCCGGCTGCGCCCGGCAGATCACAGGCGCGGCCGGCTCAGCAGCCGGGACAGCACGATGGCGCTCTCGGTCCGCTGGATCGGTGCCGTGGCGCGGACGCGCTGGATGGCTTGTTCGAGGTGCGGGATGTCGCGGGCGAGCAGGTAGAGCATCGCGTCGGCGGCGCCGGAGACGGTGCAGGCCTCGATGACCTCGGGAATGTCGTCCAGCGCGCGGCGCAGCTCGGCCGGCGTGGGGTTGCCGGCGCAGTAGACCTCCACGAACGCCTCGGTGTGCCACGCCAGCGCCTGCGGATCGACGACGGCGGTGAATCCCCGGATCGCGCCGGTCGACACCAGGCGATCCAGACGTCTCTTGGCGGCGGAGGGCGACAACCCGGCCGCCTTGCCGATCTCGGCGTACGTGGCGCGGGCGTTGCGCAGCACGCACTGGATGACCGCCTCGTCAATGGTGTCCACGGCTTAGAGGATGCGTCAGCACGCAAAGATTTGCCACAGGGTGGCGATATTCGCAAAAATCCGGCGTAGTTCGCCGGAAACAGCAATTGTTTGCATCGCTCGCACGAACCTAGTCTCACGGCTTGTGACGACGAACGAGGTGGAGGCGGCCGCCCTGGCCGCAGTCGACGAGGCGGCGATCGGCCGGCTCCTGCTGGAGCTGCTCGAGGTGCCGAGCGTGACGGGCAGCGCGGCGGAGTCCGACCTGCAACACGTGCTGGCCGGGCACCTGGAGCGGGCGGATCTCGACGTCGACCTGTGGTCCATGAACCTGCCAGAACTGCGGGCGCACCCCGATTTCCCCGGCGGCGAAGCCCCGCGCACCGAGGCATGGGGCCTGGTGGGCCGTACCCCGGGCGACGGCCCCACGCTGATCCTGCAAGGACACGTCGACGTCGTTCCTCCCGGTGACCCGGCGCAGTGGGTGGGCGACCCGTTCCGGCCGCGCGTCACCGGAGACGTGGTGCACGGCCGCGGCGCGTGCGACATGAAAGCCGGCGTGGTCGCGATCCTGGCCGCACTGGCGGCGATCCGCTCGGCGGAGGTGAAGCTGCGCGGGCGGGTGTCGGCGCATTTCGTCGTCAGCGAGGAGGACGGTGGTCTCGGCGCGTTCGGCACTCTCGCGCGCGGCCACACCGGCGACGCCTGCATCATCACCGAACCGACCAGCGGCGTGATCATGACCGCGAACGCCGGCGCGCTCACTTTCCGCATCGAGGTCCCGGGCCGCGCCACCCACGGCAGCACCCGGTACGTGGGCGTCAGCGCGATCGACGCCTACCTGCCGATCCACCAGGCCCTCGCCCGGCTGGAAATCCGCCGCAACGTCGATCCGGACCCTCTCATGTCCTCCTACCCCGTCCCGTACCCGTTGTCCGTCGGCACGGTGCAGGCCGGCGACTGGGCCAGCACCGTGCCCGACCTGCTGGTGGCCGAGGGACGACTGGGTGTGCGGCTGGGGGAGGACCCGGCCAGTGCCCGTGCGGACCTGGAGCAGTGCGTGGCCGAAGCCTGCGCGGCGGACCCGTGGCTGCGCACGCACCCCGCCACCGTGACGTGGCCCGGTGGCCAGTTCGCGAGCGGCCGCCTGGCCGCCGGGCATCCGCTCGCGCACCTGGTCGGCGCCGCGCACGCGGACGTCACCGGGACACGGCCTGCTGAGCGCGGCGCTCCCTACGGCAGCGATCTCCGGCTGTACGCGGGGTCGGGCATCCCGACGTTGCAGTACGGGCCCGGTGATGTGCGCCTTGCGCACAGCCCGCAGGAACAGGTCCGCGTGAGCGAGATCGTCACGGTCACCCGCGCTCTGGTGCTCTCGACGTTGCACGCGGTCGGTACGAGGTAGGCGCGTTCACGGGCCGATCCAGAGGTGCTGCGGCACCCGTGCGTACTCGGCAAGGCTGTCGACGACGGCCGGGAACTGCGGGTGCTGCGGTCCGATGATCCGTTTTGCCAGGTCCAGGGACTGTCCGGCCAGCCAGGAAGACAGCTCCTCGAACGCTTCCGCGGTGTGCCCGCGGGGGTTCCACAGCAGGCACGGTCCGGGCACTCGAGTGCAGACGCGCTGCCCCAGCGCCGTCACGATGATCGGCGGGCCCAGTTCGCTGTCGAGCAGGCACAGCGACGCGCCGGTCGACAGGGCGAGCGTCGCGAAGGTCTCCCGGACGGAGGGCGACATCAGGAAGAGCCGGCTCTGCGAGTTGGCCGCGGGCATGAACCCGAACCGCAGGTGATCCGGAAGGAGGGCGCGGGTGTCGCTGATGGTGAGGTAGATGTAGCCCACCAGGACCCGGCTGCTGCCGTCTGGCCAGGTTCGGGTCACGTCGGCTTGGTCCATCTCGTCCGGGTAAGCCCGCAACGGCTCGTCCAGCGGGAAGCACAGGGAAAGGTCGAAACTCTCGCTCAGGCCGTTCGCCACGGCGACCGTTTTGTCGCTCACGAAGCCATGGCTGCCCGGCAGCCTCACCGATCCGCCGTCGGGGAGAAGCACGTTCGTCCACCGCGACTCTTGCGGGTCGCACAGCTCCGCGACCGCCTCCAGGAAGCGACCGGAGTCCCGCCGGTGCACGTAGAACTCGTAGTCGAAGTCGATGCCCATGTGTCCCCCACACCGATCCAGGGTGTCCTGTGGAAGATCATCCCGCGGCGAAGCCGCGCCGTACCTGACCGAGCGCATCCGGGCGCTTCGGCGAATGTTCGCTCCGCGAGCTCGGTGACGAGACAGCGACCGAGATCTTCAGGTCTCCGTGGGCTCCTGATCGTTGTGTTCTTGCTCCTGCGCCCAGGTGATCGCCCATTCGTCGAGAGGACGGAGGGCATCACGGAGCGCTGTCCCCAGCCGTGTCAGCTCGTAGCCATCGGCCGAGGTGGTGATGATCCCGCTCGATACGAGTTCGCGGAGCCGCTGGTAGAGGACGCTGGATGACAGCCCTTCGCACCGTGCCAGCAGCGCGCGGGCGCCGAGCGGTCCCGCACGCAGTTCCCAGAGAATTCGCAGCGCCCACCGGCGGCCGAACAGGTCCATCGCGGCCATGAGGGGACGGCCGGTAGTCGATCCGCGAACCGGTGTTCCTGGACGCGGTGTCGGCATGATCCTCCTAGTGTTTCGTTATTCGAAACACTAGCATCCGTGCGGCGTTTCTGTTTTCGAAACGAACTCGCCGCCGGGCTGGTCCTCATCCCGTTCTCGGTGCTGGGGCACGTCGCAGGTTCGCCCTCGCCCGCCGACGCGCGCCCGAGGCCAACCCGTGAGTCAGATGCACTCATCCCAACACCGGAGGTTCCATGCCCAAGGGCTACTGGGTCAGCGTCTACCCCACCATCGAGGACCCCGAGAAACTTGATGCCTACAACGAACTGGCACGTCCAGCCGTCAAGGCCGCAGGCGGGCGGGTGCTCGCCCGCGGCGGCAGCCGGGTCGAAGCACACGAAGCCGGAATCGCCGAGCGCGTCGTCCTGATCGAGTTCGACAGCTTCGAACAGGCGGTCGCCGCACGCGTGAGCGCGGCCTACCAGGAGGCGCTGGCCGAACTCCCCGACGGCTTCGAGCGCGACTTCCGCATCGTCGAAGGCATCGACTGATCGATGTCCTGGCCGAATGTCACCGTGGTCGCTGCGTGCATGCGGCGCGACGGAGGGTGCGGTAGCCCCACGGCCGTTACTACCCGGCGGGTGCGTTGCCAGGTGGCGTCACCGTGACATTAGTGGCTGGCGTGCTGGGGATGGGCTGGGCTCGGTGGCGAGCCCGGACCCGTAAGTCCCCGCAGTCGCAGTCGTGGCGCACGACAGGGGAAGGGTGGCCGCGAACATGGTTGCGTCGACCGTCCTCGACCCGATTCTGACCGCCGATAATGTTCACTTATCGGCGGTCAGACTTTCCACCCCCAATTGGGTAGCGTTGCGTTTAATAACGTAACTACACACGTAATTCTGCTACGCTATTGCGGTGGAGACGAGCTGCAACTTCCCCGGCTGTGAGCGCCCCGTTTTCCGAGGTAGCGGGCCGGGCAGGCCTTCGGAGTACTGCGACCTGCCCGAGCACACGCGCTGGCGGGCGTGGCGCGAGCGGCAGCGGCTGGCTGCGGAGCCCGAGCAAAACATGGAGGTCGTCACCGTGACGAATCTCCCGAGGGTCTCCGGTACCGCCAAGATCAGGGCTGAAGAGCTTCTCGACCGCTTCCGGGTGCTGTCCGAACAAATGACGCAGACGCTCGGGCGGGCCGTGGGCGAGCTGAACGCGATGGCGGACCCGAGCGTCGCGGAGAACATGGTCCAGGCCGCGGAGGCCGAGGCCGCGCGACGGGTCGCGGAGGCGCGGTCCGAGCTGGCGGCCGCCGAACGTCGCCGGCACGAGGCGGAGCAGGCGCGCAAGGCGGCTGAGGAGATGACCGAGCAGGCGGTGCGGGCGGCGGAGGAAGCCGACGAGGCCGCGGACGCGGCGCTGACCGAGCGGGACGAGGCTCGCGAGGCGGCACGGATCGCCGGCGAACGGGCCGAGGCGGAGATCGCCGAGGTTCGGGTGCAGGCGGCGGCCGTGATCGAGGAGATCCGGGCCGAGGCGGACGCGAAGGTGCGGGAGGCCCAGGAGGCGGCGGAACAGGCGCGGGCCGATGCGGTGAAGCACGCCGAACAGGCGCGCAGGCAGGCCGCGAAGGAGATCGAGCAGGCTCGTGCCGAGGCCCAGGCCGAGATCGACCGAGTCCGCGAGGAAGCCGCGGCCTCGGCACAGGCCGCTGAACAGGCCCGCGCCGAGGCCGCCGCGCAGGTGGAGCTGGCACGGCGAGAGGCGGCCGAGACCGTCAGCCGGGCGGCCAAGGCTCGTGATCAGGCGGTGGTGCGCGCGGAACGGGCCGAGCAGGCCGCCGCGGACGTCCGTGCGGAACTGGAACGGTCGCGCGGCGAGGTAGACGCTCGGCTGGCGCAGGTCAGGCAGGAAGGTGCTGACCAGGTGGCGGCGGTGCGGCAGGCGCTGGCCGCGGTGGAGGACGCGCGGGCGCAGACGCTGGCCCGCGCGGAACGGGCTGAGCGTCAGCTCGACGAGACGGCCGCCGAGTTGCGGGCGCTGCGCCGGGCGGGGCAGCGGGAGTGACGGTGCGGCCGGTAGTACGGCTGACCTGCGGATGCGTAGGCTGATCACCGATGGACGAGCTCAAGGGCGACTGCGCCAACTGCTTCGGGCTGTGCTGTGTGGCGCTGCCGTTCACGAAGTCGGCGGACTTCGCGGCCACCAAGGACGCCGGCACGCCGTGCCGCAACCTGCTGGCCGACCACCGGTGCGGCATTCACGACCAGCTGCGGCAGAAGGGGTATCCCGGCTGCACGGTGTACGACTGCTTCGGTGCGGGTCAGCGGGTGTCGCAGGTCGTGTTCCGGGGCAACGACTGGCGCACCGGCGAGCGGGAGAAGATGTTCGCGGTGTTCCCGGTCGTGCGGCAGTTGCACGAGTTGCTCTGGTATCTCGCGGAGGCGCGCCGCCTCGACCCGCACGAGGACCTCGGCGAGGCCTACGCGGAGGTCGAGCGGCACACGGTCGCGGACCCGGACGAGATCCTGCGGCTCGACGTCGCGGAGATCCGGGCGAAGGTGAACGTCCTGCTGCTGCGGACCAGCGAACGGCTGCGCACGAGCGCGAAGTCGTACCGGGGCGCGGACCTCATCGGCGCGCGGCTGCGGAACAAGAACCTCAGCAACGCCGACTTCCGCGGCGCCTACCTGATCGGCGCGGATCTCGCGAACGCCGATCTGACGCGGGCGGACATGATCGGGGCCGACCTGCGGGGCGCGGACCTGTCGGGGGCGGATCTGAGCACCTGCCTGTTCCTGACGCAGCCGCAGGTCAACGCCGCGCGCGGGGACGCGAGGACGAAACTGCCGAATTCGTTGACCCGTCCGGTGCAGTGGAGTCAGGCAGGTGCAGGGAAACGACGCTGAGCGAGCGCGCCGGACTCAGACGAGACTGTCGAAAATCAGCCGCATGTCTTCTTTGACGGCGTTGACGAGGTCGGGGTCGTTGATCTGGGAGTCGTCGATCCGGAAGTGCTCCTTGGCGGCGCGGTGCTTTCCATCGCGGTCGATCACATTGGTGGTCTTCCGGAACTTCGCGGCGTTCTCGTCCCATTCGTAGAACACATGGCTGTTGTGGGCGCGATTCAGCGTGAGGTGGCATAACGTCCACGGGTCGCTGTCGACCTTGGCGTTCGAGACCGGTGACTTGGTGATGGTGATGTGCGCGGCGAACACCTCGTCGCCGAGTCTCACGCGCATGCCTTCGAGATACACCCATGCTCCGTTGCCGCTGTAGTTGACGGCGACCTTCTTCTCGTCGAACGAGATGGTGTCCAGTTTGTTCTTGAGGACGTGCGGCAGTTTCATCCAGTTTTCGGCACTTGTGCGCGTCGACGGCATTGCCCACCTGCTTTCACGTAGTCGGTCCGTGCGGAAGTCGCCGTGAATCGGTGGGCTGTTACGCCGATTCCGGGTGAGGTGTCAGCGCGGTGTCAGTGGCCGGTGCGAGAGTGCCGATCATGAAGAAGGCACTACTGATCACCGCCGCCGCGGTGTCGGCGCTGCTCGTGCCCGGTGTGGCGCAGGCGGAGACGCCGCCGGGCTGCTCCTCGGCCCAGCAGATCGGCTCGACCGCGTACGTGAAGTTCGCCGACGGCTCGACCGCCGCGTCGGTCAAGCAGTTCGCGGGCTGCGGCACCAACTGGAGCTACGTGTTCGTGTGGGCGGACTGGGCCGCGCGGCACGACGACTTCCACGTCGTCACCGCGGTGACGACCGACGACAACGTCGACCACGGCAAGGTCACCGGGCGGCTCAACCAGCGCGAGGTGTGGTCCAAGCCCGCGGACTCCGTGAACCGGTGCACGCGTGCGATGGGCCGGGTCGCGCTCGGCGAGGACGGCTGGAGCGCGTACACCGGCCGCCGCTGCTAGACCGACAGGCGCTGCTGGGCGACCGCGCGGGCGAAGCCCTCGACGTTGTCGATCATGATGTTGTGGCCGGTGTTCGGCACGGAGATGACCTGGACACCGGCCGCGGTGAGCTCGCGGGCACCGGAGGGCGGTGCGTCCTCGGGGTGCAGGAAGACGCGCGGGATCTCCAGCTCCAGCAACAGCTTCCGCATCGTCGGGGAGGTGCCGCGGACGAGGTCGACGGCGCTGCGGTAGAGGGCTTCGCGGCCGGCCATGCGCATGGTGGCCGCCCAGTGCGGGCCGACGTCGCGCAGCACGCGGTCGAAGCCGTGCGAGAGGAAGTCGGCCTCGCCGTAGGCGGCGATGCCGCGGCTGCCGGGTGCGCCGAGCGCGGGCGTGGCGGGGTCGACGTGGGGGTCGACGAGGACGAGCGAGCGCACCATCTCGGGGTGCCGTGCGGCGAGCACGATGGCGACCGCGCCACCCATGCTGTGGCCGATGATCTCGCTGCGCCGCAGCCCGATCTTGGCCAGCGCGACCGCGAGGGCGTCGGCGTGGCCTTCCAGGGAGTAGGCGAAGCCGGTGGGCCGGTCGCTGATGCCGAAGCCGAGCATGTCCATCATCAGGCTGCGGCGGCCGGCGAGCAGCGGGTGCGCGACGGCTTCGGCGTAGTAGGGCGCCGATGACGCGCCGAGGCCGTGCAGGTAGACGCGAGCGGGCGTGGCACCCGGTACTTCGACCCAGCGGATCCGGACCCCAGGTCTGATCTCGACGGCGCGCATTTCTCTCCCCGCGTGAATTCGGTGCCCGGACCCTACCTCGCGTCCACGGCCGGTGAGACCGGTTTCGAGACCGGGTTCTCACCTCGTCCCGCAGATCCTAAGGCGGGGTGTGGGCGCGCTCCCTCAGCTGATCGCCAGCGCGGCGCACGCGGCTTTGACAGTGGCCGCTTTCAGTTCGTCGAACGGCGCGTCGGGGAACTGCATGGTGCAGTCCTGCATGCCGCCGAACGCGAGCACCGCGCGGGTTTCCTGCTCCAGCGTGGGTTCCGGCCCGAACATCAACCGGGTGAGCCGGGCCCGCCAGGCCAGCACGGTGTCGATCAGGCCGAGCTCGGCGAGGGTGGTCATCTCGGTGAGCAGCAGCAGGACGTCGGCGCGGTGGCGGTGGTGGAAGTCGAAGAAGCCCTCGACGAGCTCGCGGGGCGGCACGTCGCCGCGTTGTTCCATGCGCGTGAGGAACTCCTCGCCGTCGTCGAGCAGCGGGGTGACGATGCTGCGGACGAGCTCCTCGCGTGAGGAGAAGTGGTAGTAGAGCGCGGGTTTGGTGATGCCGAGGCGGTCGGCGATCTCCTGCAGGCTGGTCTGCTGCACGCCCTTGGTGGCGAACAGCTCGCGCGCGGTCTGCAGGATCCGCTGCTTGGTGTCGGACTGTCTGGCCACGGCCCGAATCTTACTTAACAGTCGGTAAGTGCGGGTGTAGGCTCGCGGACAGGTCACTTACCGACCGTTAAGTAAGGGGGGTTTGAGGTGCGGATTCTCGTCTCGGGCGCCAGCATCGCGGGTCCGGTGCTCGCCTACTGGCTCACTCACCACGGGCACGAGGTGACGGTGGTGGAGAGGTCACCGGTGCTGCGCAAGACCGGCGGGCACGCGGTGGACCTGTTCAAACCGGCGATGGACATCTCGGAGAAGATGGGTGTGCTGCCGCGCATCGAGTCGCTGGCCACCGGCACCGAGCGGCTGTCGTTCCTGCGCGAGGGCACGCGCAAGCCCGTCACCGGTGACGTCACGAAGATCTTCGCCGCCGCGTCGGACCGGCACGTCGAGGTGATGCGCGACGATCTGAGCGAGATCTACTACGACGCCGCGCGCTCGGACGTCGAGTACGTGTTCGGTGACTCGATCACGTCCATCGGCCAGGACGGTGACGTCACCTTCGAGGTGGGGTCGCCGCGGCGGTTCGACCTGGTCATCGGGGCGGACGGGTTGCACTCGAACGTGCGGCGGCTGGTGTTCGGGGAGGTCGCCAAGACGTTCACGGGCGCGTATCTCGCGGTGCTGTCGGTGCCGCGGGAGCTGGGGGTTCCGGGTGCGATGTCCGGGCACATCGGGCCGGGGCGCAGCGCGCAGGTCTACGGGGCGCGGCACATCGACGACGCGCGGGCGGTGTTCCTGTTCCGCTCGCCCGAGCTCGAGTACCACCACCGGGACGTGGCACGGCAGAAGCAGCTGCTGCGGGAGGCGTTCGCGGGTCTGCACCCGCAGGTCGACGAGTGGCTGACCTACCTCGGCAGCGACCGCGTCTTCTACTTCGACTCGATCACGCAGCTGCGTGAGGACAAGTGGTCGCGCGGGCGGGTGGCGCTGGTCGGCGACGCGGCCTACTGCCCCGGCCCGGCCATCGGAGGCAGCACGAGCCTCGCGGTGCTGGGCGCGTACGTGCTGGCCGGTGAGCTGGCGTCGGGCGCGGACCACGAGGCGGCGTTCGCGCGCTACGAGCACGAGATGCGGGATCTGGTGCACGCCAGCAGGGCGTTCGCGCTGGGGGTGGCGAAGACGCTGATCCCGACGACGCGCGCGGGCGTGTGGACGCTGGTACGTGGCATGCAGCTGGTGACGTCGTTGCCGTCGTGGCTGGTGCGGCCGCTGGCCAAGCTGAACGCGAAGGGCATCCGGCTGCACGACTCGATGGACGTGAAGGACTACGAGGGTCAGGGCGCCGGCGTGCCGGCGCCCTGACCCGTCACGTCAGAACTGCAGGCTCCACTTGTCGAGGAACCCGGTGTCCTGGTTGGCGTTGTCGTTGACCCGCAGCTGCCAGGTGCCGTTGGCGACCTCGCTGGAGGCGTTGACGGTGTAGGTGGTGTTGATGTTGTCCGTGCCGCCGCCGGTGCGGTTGTGCAGGACGTAGGAGCTGCCGTCCGGGGCGATCAGCTCGACCTTCAGGTCGCCCTGGTAGGTGTGCTTGATGTCCACGCCGACCTTGAGCGTGGCCGGCGCGTTGCCGGTCACGTCGGACACCGTGATCGGCGAGTTGACGGTGCTGTTGTCGTTGATCGGGAAGTCGGTGGTGTTCTCGAAGTACTTGCCGGGGTTGGGCGGGGTGATGCCGCAGTACTGCTGCTCCTTGCCGATGGCCTTGTACGGGCAGTCGGCGCGTTCCAGCAGCTGCAGCACGGCCTCCTTGTTGCGGGAGGTCTGCGCCGGGATCACCTCGTCGGGCGGGTAGAAGCCGCCGCCACCGGACGAGCCGGGGTACATCTCGAAGGTGTAGGCGAAGATGCCCTGCGTGCCCCACAGCCAGTCGGGGATCGACCCGTCGGTGATGTACAGGTCGCTGGACTGCTCGGGCGTGTAACCGTTGCTGGCGGCCATGTCCTGGCCGATCTTGGCGAACGTGTCGCGCTGGTCCTGGGTCAGGCCCGGTGCGACGTCGTCGTAGGTCCAGCCCCACGGCCACAAGATGAGCTCGCTGTAGGTGTGGAAGTCGATGGACGCGGTGATCTGCTGCTTGCCGCCGACGTTGCGGCCGCGCACGAAGTCGGCCACGGCCTTCACCTCGGGCGCGGACTCCGCGCTCGGCCCGCGGTAGGTCTCACTGCCGGTGCTGCCCGAGGAGCCGCCGCAGCAGCCCCACTTGTAGTTCCAGTTGCGGTTGAGGTCGGTGCCGACGTTGCTGGAACCGGCGTTGGGCTGCCGGTTCTTGCGCCACGACCGATAGGTGCCGGTCGCGATGTCGTACTCGCCGCCGTCGGGGTTGACGTCCGGGATGATCCAGATCTCGCGGCTGTCGACGAGGCCCTTGATCCGCGGGTCGGTCGCGTACTGGCTCGTGAACTGGTTGAGCAGGTACAGCGCCATCTCGACGGTGAGGTGCTCACGGGCGTGCTGGTGGTGGGTGAACAGCACCTCCGGCTCGTCCTCGTCGACGCCGACGTTGTCGCTGATCTTGAGCGCGACGATGTCGCGGTTCTCGTAGGACTTGCCGATGACCTGCTTGGAGACCAGGTTCGGGTACGCGGCGACGACCGAGTCGATCTCGGCGGTCATCTCGGCGTAGTTGTGGTAGTTCGAGTCGGCGGCGGGGAAGTCGAACGGCCCGATCTCGGAGTTGGCCTCCATCCGCTTGGGCAGCTCGGTGACGTCGAAGCCCTGGGCCTTGAGGTTGCGGACCTCCCGCTCGGTGGCGGTGATCACGACGATGCCGTGTTCCTCGACCGAGTCGATCGCGGCTCCGGACTTGGCGAGCTTGGTGCGCTGGTCGACCGTGCGGACGTTGCTGACCTGGTAGTTCGTCGACGTCTCCTGGGCGCCGGGGACCGCGCCGGTGGGCACGCCTCCCATGGCGAACACGACGCTCGCGGCGACGGTGACCCCGATCAGGGGTCTGAGGTGGTTCTTTCGCATGCAGGGCAACCCTTCGTACCACGGCAGGGACATGGCTCCGCCAAGTGAAGTGCGTGTGAAGGCGCGCTGTCATCCCGCCATCCGTATGGGGTTATCAGGTGGGATTGGTGACTTTGTTCTCGAACGCGTGCTTCGGGTGCTGTGGTGCGGTTGCGTGGTCGGATGACGCGCTACGACGCTGTGGAGGCCACCTCGTATCGGCTGGCCAGGGAGATTTCGCTGACGGGGTTGTCGTCGTGGCGGGACGCGGTCGCGCCGTACTTCCTGCCGGGACGGACGGTGCTGGACCTGGGGGCCGGGACGGGGTTGTTCGTGCGGGCGTTCGGGGCGTGGTTCCCGGACGTGTCGGTGGTCGCGGTGGAGCCGTCGCCGGACATGAGGTCGGTGTCGGGGTTGGAGATGCTGGCCGGCGACGCGGAGTCGGTGCCGTTGCCGGACGCGTCGGTGGACGTGGTGTGGATGTCCACCGTGGTGCATCACGTGCGGGACCTGCCCGCCGCCGGGGCGGAGCTGCGACGGGTGCTGCGTCCGGGCGGGGTCGTGGTGTTGCGGTCGTTGTTCCGGGAGCGCCATCACGGGATCGCGTTGTTCCGGTTCTTCCCGGAGGCGGTGCGGGGCCTGGCGTCGTTTCCCACCGTGCAGGAGGCGGCCGACGGGCTGGGGTTCGTGGTGCGGCGGCTGGAGGCGGTGCCTCAGGTGACGGCGGAGTCGTTGGCGCAGAAGGCTTCCAGCGTGCGGCAGGAGGCGGACACGTTGCTGCGGTCGTTGTCGGCCGAGGAGTTCGAGGCGGGGCGGGCGCGGCTGGCGCGGGCCGCGCTCGTGGAGACCGGGCCGGTGGTCGATCACCTGGACCTGCTGGTGCTCGGAATGGCGAAAATCGCGGCGCAGCCGGCGCCTGCTCTGAAAGGCTGACCGTCATGGCCTCAGATCCGAAAACCGACCTGCACCGCTATCTGCGCACCGCCCGGGAGGTGCTGCTGTGGAAGCTCGACGGGCTGTCCGAGTACGACGTGCGCCGCCCGTTGACGCCGACCGGCACGAACCTGCTGGGGCTGGTCAAGCACCTGGCCACCACCGAGCAGGGGTACTTCGGCGACTGCATGGGCCGCAAGTTCCCCGAGACGTTGCCGTGGCTGGAGAAGATCGTGGACGGCACCGACCCGAACGCGGACATGTTCGCCACCGCGGACGAGTCGCGTGCGGACGTTCTGGCGTTGTACGGCCGGGTCGCGGAGTTCGCCGACGGCGTGATCTCCGAGCTGCCGCTGGACGCGCCGGGTGTGGTGCCGTGGTGGCCGCAGGAGCGCCGGTACGTGACGTTGCACCTGCTGCTGGTCCACATGATCGCCGAGACGAACCGGCACGCGGGGCACGCGGACATCCTGCGCGAGGGCCTGGACGGGATGGCCGGGTTGCGCGACGGGGTGTCGAACCTGCCGGACCAGGACTGGGCGGCCTACCGGGAGCGGGTGGAACGGGCGGCGAAGGCGGCGTCGGGGCGGGCGTGAGCTGGTCCGGCACCTGGGAATCACGGCTGACAGGTGCCGCCGGGCCGGTCGATACTGCGGATCATGGGTAAGGAATACGAGCGGATCGAGCTGCGGCTGTGGGAGTTCATCGAGAACCAGAAGGTGTTCTTCGTGGCCAGCGCGCCGCTGTCCGGTGACGGGCACGTCAACCTCTCGCCCAAGGGCCGTGAGGGCACGTTGCGGATCCTCGACGACCGCACGGTGGCCTACCTCGACTTCGGTGGCAGCCACGCCGAGACGATCGCGCATCTGCGGGAGAACGGCCGCATCACGTTGATGTGGTGTGCGTTCGAGGGACCGCCCACCGTGCTGCGGATCCACGGGCGTGGTGAGCCGGTGTTCCGCGACCACCCGCGGTTCGGTGAGCTGGTGGCGCGGTTCGGTGCGGCGGACGGGCCGGCGGTGCGGGCGGTGATCGTGGTCAGGGCCGAGCTGATCTCCGACTCGTGCGGGTTCGCGGTGCCGTTCATGGACTACCGCGGCGAGCGCGAGCTGCACGCGGACTACTTCGGCCGCAAGTCCGACGAGGAGTTCCGTGAGTACACCGGCAAGAAGCCCTACAACCAGGCCAGCATCGACGGTCTGCCCGCCGTTCCGCTGCCGTTGCCGCCTCGCTGAAAAAATCTTCGGACCGGGTGTAGAGAACGCCGGGCCCGCTGCGTCCCCGTGGCATGACGACAGAAGAGATCGCCGAGGTCCTGAACCGCCCGTTGAGCCGCGAGCTGCTGGCCCGCGACCTGGCCAGGCTCGCGTACGTGGCCAAGGACGGCACGCCGCGCTCGATCCCGATCGCGTTCGCCTGGAACGGCGAGCAGATCGTGCTGTGCACGTCGAAGAACGCGCCGAAGCTGCACTCGCTGCGGGCGAACCCGGCGGTGGCGCTGACGATCGACACCGAGGTGCACCCGCCGAAGATCCTGCTGATCCGCGGCACGGCCGAGCTGGATCCCACCGACGGCATTCCGGAGGAGTACCTGCAGATCAACGGCAGCTACGCGATGACGCCGGAGCAGCGGGTGGAGTGGGAACGCGAGGTGCGCTCGCTCTACACCGACGGCATGGTCCGCATCGTCGTCACGCCGACGTGGGCGAAGCTGATCGACTTCGAGACCACGCTGCCGACGCCGGTGCAGGAGCTGGCCGAGCGCAGGTCAGCTCGACAGGAAGCGGTCTAGCACGCGGACTCCGAACTCCAGGCCGGCGACGGGGACGCGTTCGTCGACGCCGTGGGCCATGGCGCGGTAGTCGAACCCGGCCGGCAGCGACAGCGGCGCGAACCCGTAGCAGTGGATGCCCAGGCGGCTGAACGCCTTGGCGTCCGTGCCGCCGCCCAGGCAGTACGGCACGACGACGGCGTCGGGGTCCTCGTCGCGCAACGCCTCGGCCATGGCGGCGAACCACGCCGTGTCGACGGGGGCTTCCACGGGTGGCTGGTGTTCGAGGAACTCGCGCGTCACGCCGGGTTCGAGCAGCGCGTCGATGGTGGCTTCGAGCTCTTCGACGGTGCCGGGCAGGGTGCGGACGTCGAGCTGCGCGGTGGCGGTGCCGGGGATGACGTTCACCTTGTACCCGGCCTGCAGCATCGTGGGCGTGGTGGAGCACCGCACGGTGTTCTCGACGAGCTTGGCGGCGGGTCCGAGGCGGGCGATGGTGGCGTCGACGTCGTCGAGGTCGGCCTCCACGCCGAGTGCCTTGGCCGCGCCGACGAGGAACGCCTCGACCGTGGGCGTCAGGCGCACCGGGTGTTCGTGGGCCGCGATGCGCGCCAACGACGTGACGAGCGCTGTCACGGCGTTCTGCGGGTTCTTGCGGGATCCGTGGCCCGCGCGTCCGACGGCGGTGAGCTTCATGTGCGACGTGCCGCGCTCGGCGGTGCCGACCGGGTAGAGCCGCACACCGCCGGCCTCGAAGGAGAACCCGCCGGACTCGCTGATCGCGGCCTGCACCCCGGCGAAGTGGGCGGCGTGGTGCTCGACGAGCCAGTGCGCGCCGTACACGCCCTGGTCCTCCTCGTCGGCGACGAACGCCAGCACCACGTCGCGGCGCGGCCGGCGGCCCTCGGTGTGCCAGCGGTGGACCACGGCCAGCGTCATGGCGGCCATGTCCTTCATGTCGACCGCGCCGCGGCCGTGCACGAACCCGTCGCGGATCTCGCCGGCGAACGGGTCGAAGCTCCACTCGCCCGCGTCGGCGGGCACGACGTCGAGGTGGGACTGGACCAGCACGGCGGGCAGGGACGGGTCGGTGCCGGGGATGCGCGCGAGGACGTTGGTGCGGCGTGGCGCGGGTTCGAGCAGCGTGGGCGGGACGCCGTTGTCCTGCAGGATCGCCGCGACGTGTTCGGCGGCCTCGCGTTCGCCCGCGCAGTCGCCGCCACCGCGGTTGGTGGTGTCGAAGCGGATGAGCTGCGCGCACAGCTGCGCCACGTCCAGCGTCATGCCGTCACCCTACGGTCAGCCGTAGATGCCTTCGATCGCCCCTGCCGCGATGTGGGTGACGACCTTGAACGCCTTCATGGCCTCGGTCATGGACGCGGCGCCGAACGCGACGCGGCGGGTGCTGGTCAGCTCGACGGTGGGCACGACCGCGGCGGCGTCGGCCAGGTGCGTGGCGTCGAACTCGACCTCGATGCGATGCGCCGACACGGCCCCGTCTGATCGTCCGGCGGCCGCCATGGCTGTGGTGGCCGCCTCGGTGATGCGTGCGTGGGCCACGGCGGGTGGCAGGCACACGGCCGCATAGCGCGACACGCACTCCTTCACCGCCACGAGCTCGGCGTGTGGCGCGTAGGCCGACGCGTCGGCACAGGTGAGGTCGTCGCCGGTGACGAGCAGCACCGGTACCCCGTGCTCGGCGGCCAGGGCGGCGTTGAGGCGTCCTTCGGAGGCGTGCACGCCGTCGAGCCACACGCCGGTGATGGAGTTCTCCAGGTAGGTGTGCGCGAGGACGCCGGGTGCGCCGGCGCCGGTGTGGTAGCCGAGGAAGACGACACCGTCCACGCCGCTGTCGACGCCCTGCATCATCGACAGCGGTTTGTGGCGGCCGGTGAGCAGCCGCGCGCCGGGGTGGAGGTCTTCGAGCAGGAGGTTGCGCTGCGACGAGTGCGCCTCGTTGACGATCACCTCGCTCGCGCCGCCCGCGACCAGCCCGGCGACGCAGGCGTTGACGTCGCCGGTGAACAGCCTCCGGAACCGTTGCCACTGCTCGGTACCGGGCACGACGTCCCCGGTCCAGGTGACTCCGGTGGCGCCTTCCATGTCCGCCGAGATCATGATCCGCACAGCTGAGTAACGTAGCGGTGGGCTGCTGGGGAAGAGGGGTATTTCGTGCGTGTGAAAGCGTGCGCGTTGCTTGCGATAGCAACGACACTGGTGCTCGCGACACCGCCCGCCACCGCCGCGGGTCCGGTCATCCTCAAGGTCGCGATCGTCCAGCAGATCGACTCGCTGAACCCGTTCCTCGCGGTGTTCCAGTCGAGCACCGAGATCGGCCGGCTGATGTACGACTCGCTGACCGCCTACGCGGCCGACGACCAGCGGGTCACCGAGGGCATCGCGAACAGGTGGGAGCCTTCGGCGGACAAGCTCACGTGGACGTTCACGGTCCCCGACGGCAAGAAGTGGTCCGACGGGCAGCCGATCACCGCGCAGGACGTCGCGTTCACCTACAACCTGATGCTCACCAACGAGGTCGCGCGGACCGCGAACGGCGGCTTCGTCGCCAACTTCTCCTCCGTCACCGCCCCGGACGACCGGACCGTGGTGATCAGGACGAAGGCACCGCAGGTGACCATGCTGGCGCTGGACATCCCGGTCGTGCCCAAGCACGTGTGGGAGAAGGTCACCGACCTCAAGAACTACGCCAACGACCAGATGCCGGTCGTGGGCTCCGGCCCGTTCGTGCTGACCGAGCACGTGCCGGGACAGTTCATCAAGCTCAAGGCCAACAAGAACTACTGGCGCGGCGCACCGAAGTACGACGAGCTGCACTTCGTGTACTTCCAGAACTCCGACGCCGCGGTGCAGGCGCTGGCCAAGGGCGAGGTCGACCTGGTCAACCGGATGGCCCCGGCCCAGTTCGACTCGCTGGCGGGCAAGGACGGCGTCACGCGCAACAAGGCGCAGGGCCGGCGGTTCACCGAGCTGCTGATCAACCCCGGCGCGCAGACCAGGACCGGTGAGCCGATCGGCAACGGCAACCCGGCGCTCAAGGACGTGCGGGTGCGGCGGGCGATCGCGCAGGCCGTCGACCTGGACGCGCTGGTGCAGCGGGTGAGCCTCGGGTACGCGGAGAAGGGGTCCGGGCTGGTGCCGCCGGTGTTCGGCAAGTGGCACTGGGAGCCGGACGCGCAGCAGCTGCACAGGTTCGACCCGGCCGCCGCGAACGCCGCCCTGGACGCGGCGGGCTACCCGCGCAAGGACGGCACGCGGTTCACGCTGCGGCTGATCGGCCGCGCCGGCCGTGCCTACGACGAGCAGGCCTCGGAGTACCTGAAGCGGTCGATGAGCGACGTCGGCATCGTGCTGGACGTGCAGCTGGTGTCGGACAACCAGCTCAACGAGATGACCACGGTGGCGACCTACGACCTGGCGTTCTCCGGCTGGGCGACGAACGTGGACCCGGACTTCATCCTCGGGCTGCACACGTGCGCGCAGCGGCCGGGCCCCGACGGCAAGGGCGGCACCACCGACGCCTACTTCTGCGACGAGACCTACGACCAGCTCTACGCGCGGCAGCTGTCGGAGTTCGACGAGGCCAAGCGGGTGGAGATCGTCAAGCAGATGCAGGCGCGGTTCTACGACCAGGTGCCCGCGGTGGTGCTGGCGTACGAGAACGCGCTGGAGGGCTACCGGTCCGACCACTTCGCGCACTTCACGACGCAACCGGCGCAGGGCGGCGTGATCATGGCGCAGAACGGTGTGTGGGGCTACTACCTCGCCGAACCCGCTGCCCGGGCCGAGCAGCCCTCGCGCGGCTGGTACGGGCTCGGGGCGTTCGCGGCGGCACTCGGCTCGATGGTGGTGGCGATCGTGGTGGCCACGCGCCGGCGCAAGGCCACGGCCGGGGAGCGCGAGTAGGTGCGGCTGATCGGTCGGCTCGCGGGTGCCGCGCTGAGCCTGGTGATGGTGGCGGTCCTGGGTTTCTTCCTGTTCCGGGTGGTGCCCGGCGATCCCGTGGTGTCGATGACGCGCGGGCGGCCGACGACGGCGGCGATGCAGGCCGAACTGCGCACGCAGTTCGGCCTGGACCGCCCGCTGCACGAGCAGTTCTGGAACTACTTCACGGCGTTGCTGCGCGGTGACCTGGGCACGTCGTTCACGTTCCGCCGGCCGGTGGCGGACGTGATCGGTGAGCGTCTCGGGCCGACGTTGCTGCTGGTCGGCACGGCGACGGTGATCGCGGTCGGGCTGGGGCTGTGGCTCGGGGTGCTGGCGGCGTGGCGGCGCGACTCGGCGTTCGACCGGGCGACGACCGGGGTGTCGCTGACGTTGTGGGCGGTGCCGACGTTCTGGCTCGGCATGCTGCTGATGATGGCCACGGGTGAGGTGTTCCCGTCGCGGGGCATGCGCGACACCGACACGGCGCCGGACTTCTTCTCCCAGGCCCTCGACATCGGTCATCACCTGGTGCTGCCGTCGGTCACGCTGGTCGCGGTGGTGTGCGCGGAGTACGTGCTGGTGATGCGGTCGTCGTTGCTGGAGGAGATGCACGCGCCGTACCTGACGACGGCGAGGGCGAAGGGCCTGCGCGACGACCTGGTACGGCGCCGGCACGCGGTGCCCAACGCGGTGCTGCCGGCGATCACGCTGGTGTTCCTGCGGTTCGGGCTGGTGGTGGCCGGGGCGATCACGACCGAGACCGTGTTCTCGTGGCCGGGGCTGGGGTTGTTGTTCTACGACGCGCTGACCGGGCCGGACTACTTCCTGCTGCAGGGGTTGCTGGTGGTGACGGCGGGCGCGGTCGTGGTGATGAACCTGCTGGCCGATCTGTTGCACGGGGTGCTGGATCCGCGGGTGAAGGTCGTATGAGCAGGTTTCTGGCGCACCGGGCGGGCGTGGCCGGTGCCGTGATCCTCGTGGTCGCCGCGCTGGCGGCTCTGCTCGCGCCGCTGCTGATCCCCGCCGACGCCCTGGACGTCACGCGGGTGACCGACGCGCCGTGGCAGCCGCCGGGTGCCGGGCACTGGCTGGGCACCGACCACACGGGACGGTCGGTGGCGCTGCTGGTGGTGCAGGGCGCGGGGACGTCGTTGTTCGTCGGGCTGACCGCGGCGGTGCTCGCGGTGGGCATCGGGACACTGGTCGGGATCCTCAGCGGTCACTTCGGCGGGCTGGTGGCGGGGGCGTTGCTGCGGGTGACGGACTTCTTCCTGGTGCTGCCGGGGCTGGTGCTGGCGATCGCGTTGTCCACGGTGCTGCCGCGGGGGCTGGGCACGATCGTGCTGGCGATCGGGCTGACGAGCTGGCCGACGACGGCACGGATGGTGCGGGCGCAGACCTTGACGATCGAGGCGCGGCCGTTCGTGGAGCGGGCGCGGGCGCTCGGGGGCGGGCACGGGCATGTGATCGGGCGGCACGTGTTGCCGTCGGTGGTGCCGTTGGTGCTGGTCAACGCGACGCTGGCGGTGGCGTCGTCGATCGTGGCGGAGTCGACGCTGGCGTTTTTGGGGCTGGGGGATCCGACGCGGATCTCGTGGGGCGCGATGCTGCACCAGGCGCAGCTGCACGGGGCGGTGCCGCAGCGGGCGTGGTGGTTCCTGTTGCCGCCGGGGGTGGCGATCGTGGTGGTGGTGCTGGCGTTCACGCTGGTGGGGCGGGCGCTCGAGGCCGTTGTGACGCCGAAGAGGTGACCGGGTTGCTGGAGCTGAGGAACCTCACTGTCCACTACGGACACAAGCGGGTCGTCGACGACGTGTGCCTGGCGGTGGCGCCGGGGCAGACGCTGGGGCTCGCGGGTGAGTCGGGGTCGGGCAAGTCGACGGTGGCGATGTCGGTGCTGCGGCTGCTGCCCAAGTCCGCGCGGGTGGACGGCGAGATCCTGCTCGGCGGCGAGGACGTGCGGACGATGTCGTGGGGCCGGCTGCGGGCGGTGCGGTGGGCGTCGGCGTCGATCGTGTTCCAGGGGGCGATGCACTCGCTCAACCCGGTGCGGCGCGTCGGGGAGCAGATCGCCGAACCGATGCGGCTGCACGGCACGCCCGGCAGCGTCCGCGAACTGCTGGAGCAGGTGGAGCTGCCGCACGACAAGGCGCGGGCGTATCCGCACGAGCTGTCCGGCGGGCAGCGGCAGCGGGTGATGATCGCGATGGCGCTGGCGTGCTCGCCGCGGCTGGTGATCGCGGACGAGCCGACGACGGCGCTCGACGTCGTGGTGCAGGCACAGGTGCTCGCGGTGCTCAAACGCCTCGTGGCCGAGCAGGACCTGGGGCTGCTGATGATCAGCCACGACCTGTCGGTGCTCGCGGAGACGTGCGAGGACCTGGCCGTGATGCACCGCGGTGCACTGGTCGAACGCGGGCCGACGCGCGCGGTGATCGCGAACCCCCAGCACCCGCACACGGCGGCGCTGACCGCGGCGTTCCCGGTGATCGGCGACCCGGCGCACCGCCTCACCGACCCCGCGGAGTGCACGCGGGGAGCTTTCGTTCACCAGGAGCGCACGGGAGGGCCCCGCGTGCAGCCGGAGGCGGAGCCGTTGCTGCGGGTGCGGGAGCTGGTGGTGGACTACGGTCGGACGCGCGCGGTCGACGGGGTGGACCTGGAGGTCGGGCGCGGGGAGATCGTGGCGCTGGTCGGGCAGTCCGGCTCCGGCAAAACGACACTGGCCCGTACCATAATGGGGCTGCGGAAACCGTCCTCCGGTCGGGTGATCTTCGACGGTGTCGAGGTGCCGCGCAACGGCAAGGCGCTCAAGGCGTTCCGGCGGCAGGTGCAGCTGGTGCTGCAGGACCCGGCGAGCGCGCTGAACCCCCGGCACACGGTGCGTGCCGCGGTGGCCGAGGGACTGCGCGTGCACGGCCTCACCGGCGATGAGGAATCGCAGGTCACGGCCGCTGTGGAACGGGCGGAGCTGCGTCCGGCGAGCCTCTACCTCGACTCGCTTCCGCACGAGCTGTCCGGGGGTCAGCAGCAGCGGGTGGTGATCGCCGGCGCCCTGGTGCTGCAGCCCCGTCTGCTGGTGGCCGACGAGCCGGTCGCGTCGCTGGACGCCTCGGTGCGCGGGGAGATCGTGGCGCTGCTGCTCCGGTTGCGGCGTGAGCTGGGCCTTGCTTCATTGATCATCACGCACGACCTCGGGCTGGCGTGGCAGATCGCCGATCGGGTCGCGGTGATGCATCAGGGGAAGATCGTGGAACAAGGCTCGGTGGAACAAGTGCTGCTCAACCCTTCTCACGACTACACGCGCGCGTTGCTGCGCGCGGTACCTCAGGTCTGACGTGATCCCGATCGAGCACGCCCGTTATCGGGCGGCGCTGACGCCTGCCGAAATCGGGCGGGGCGGGGCCGACGGCTGGATCGACGTGAACGACGTGCCGACGCTGGCGTGGCTGACGTGGCACGACCTGGGCCGCCCGCCAGGAGTCCTGGGCGAACTCGCGGAGGCCACGGAACCGGAGCACGTGTTGGCGTTGTGCCGGGTGCTGGCCTCGACCACGCGCGCGGACACGGCGGCGGTGTGGCGGTACTTAGCCGCGGACTGGGAACGCACGGGGGAGCGTTCCGACGGCAGGCAGCGTTTTCTGCTGGACCGTGCGACGCGGGGTGAGGGCATGAACTGGCGCGACTTCTCCGCCCTGATGGGCACCGACCGGCCCGAGGACGTCGACGCGGCGTTCGACCGCGGCGAGGACATGGTCGGAGTCTCGGTCATCGGCCTGTCGTTGTCCTACCCGGATCCGTGGGTGACGTTACGCAGGGTCGCGCGCGCGTTGGACCACAACCGCATCGAGGTCCGCCGGCAGGGCGCGACGGCGCTGGCGCACGTGGCGCGGTTGCACGGGGTGGTGTCGCGGGAGTGCCTGGAGGTGCTGCGCCGCCACCCGAACGAGGTGGCCGAGGACGACCTGTGGACGTTCATCCCGCACCACAAGCTGCCGGCGTGGTTGTGGTGGCGGCGGATCAGGACTCGGGCAGGGCGTCGAGTTCCGCGCGCACGGCGGTCTCGGTTAGCCGGTTGCGCTGGGCCGCGGTCCGCCGCAGCGCGTCCTCGAAGTGCGCGCGGGCCTGCCGGTGCTCGCCCGCGTCCCTGGCGATCCGGCCGCGTTGCAGGGCGATGTGGCAGCGCATCTCGTCCGGGCTGTACCAGCCGCCCGGGGTGAGGGTCCAGGCCTGGTCGCAGTGCGCGCGGGCGGCCGGGTGGTCGTGGTTGAGCCTGGCCAGCTCGGCCAGACCGAGGTGCGCGCCGGCCTGCACCAGCGGTGCTCCGGCGCGGCGGGCGAGGGTGAGCGCGAGGTCGAAGTCGGCTGCGGCGCCGTGGAGGTCTCCGGCGGCGAGCTGGGTGTGGGCGCGGCCCGCGACGGCTTCCGCGGTGTCCTCGGCGGCACCGAGCTCGTCGAACAGGCGGCGGGCGCAGTCGATGTGCGCCAGGGCCAGCGCCGTGTCGCCCGCGGCGAGGGCGATCTCGCTGAGCTGGTTGAACGCCAGCGCCGCACCCCACCGGTCACCGACCTCGCCGAACGCCGCGGCACCCCGTTCGAGCAGCTCGGCACCTCCCCGCGGGTCGCCTGCCATGCGTTTGATCAGGCCGTCGCCGACGAGGTCGAGCGCGGCGCTCCACGGGTCGGTGCCCAGCAGCCGGGCGCGGCGGTGCCAGACCTGGGAGTCGTTCTCCGGCGCGCCCAGCGCCATGCCCCACATCATGGTCATGATCGGGTAGCGCGGCGGCGCGTCGAGAGTGGCGAGCAGGTCGTCGGCCTGACGGATGCGCGCGGTCTGGTCGCCCGTCGCGACAGGCCAGGCGAGCAGCAGGCACAGCGCGTACTCCTGCTCCCGTCCCGGTGGCGCGGTCTCGCCGCACGCGCGCAGGACGGCGTCGGCCTGCTGGGCGGCCTCGGTGCGCAGACCGCGGCACCAGTAATAGGTGGCCAGCGCGGCAACCAGCTCCAGCGCCAGCTCGTGGTCGTGGACAGCCGCCCAGGTGACGGCGGCGACGAGGTTGTCGTGGTCGGCGGCGAGCGCGGTCAGCCACTCGACCTGTTCGTGGGCGCGCAGATGCGGCTCGGCCTGCTGGGCGCGGGCGAGGAACCAGCGGGCGTGGCGGTGCGCGAGGTCGGGTGCGTGGACGGCGCAGAACGCCCGGACGGTGTCGAGCATGCGGTAGCGGTCGCCGATGGTCTCGACGAGTGACTTGTCCACCAACGACGTCAGAGTGTCCACATCGGACCCGGTGACCTCGGTCGCGGCGTCCAGGCTCGCACCGCCGTGGAAGACGGTGAAGCGGGCGGCGAGATCGCGTTCGGCGTCGGTGAGCAGGTCCCAGCTCCACTCGACCACGGCGTGCAGGGTGCGGTGGCGGGGCGCGGCGGTGCGGCTGCCCTTCGACAGCAACCGGAACCGGTCGTCGAGCCGGGCGGCGATCTCGGTGAGCGGCAGCGACCGGACGCGCGCGGCGGCCAGCTCGACGGCCAGGGCGATGCCGTCCAGGCGGCGGCAGACGTCGGCGATGAGGTCGAGGTCGGCGGTGAAGCCGGGTTTGACGGCCTGGGCGCGGTCCAGGAACAACCGGGTGGCGGCGTCGGTGCCCAGGGCGGTGACCGGACTGAGGGTCTCGCCGGTGATGCCGAGCGCCTCGCGGCTGGTGGCGAGCACCTTCACGTCCGGGCACGCCGCCAGGACCCCGCCCAGCACACGGGCGGCCTCGTCGACGACGTGTTCGCAGTTGTCGACGACCAGCAGCGCGTGCCGGCCGGCCAGCGCAGCGTGCAACCGGTCCCGCACACCGGGGCCGCCCGCGGACAGCAGCCCGGCCTCGCGCGCCCCGACCCCGTCGAGCAGCGCGCGAGCGACGTCGGTGGTCGCGCTGAGGTCGACGAACGCCACCTCACCTGGCTCGCGGTGGGCGACCTCGACGGCCAGGCGGGTCTTGCCGGTACCGCCCGGACCGATGAGCGTGACGAGCCGGGTCTCCTGCAGCCACTTGGCGACCCGGCGCAGGTCGTCGTCGCGGCCGATGAAACTCGTGAGCTGCGCCGGCACACCGCGATGCGGCGCCTCGGCCCTGAGCACCTCCAGATGGGCGTCGGCCAGCACGGGGGAGGGACCGACACCCAGCTCGTCGGCCAGCAGGTCCCTGCCCCGGGCGAAGACGTCCAGCGCCTCGGTCTGGCGGCCGTCGCGGTGCAGGGCACGCATCAGCGCGGCCCGGACGTCCTCCCGCAACGGGTACCGCGCCAGAACCTCACGCAGGTCGTCGGTGGTGCCGCCGGCCAGCACGCAGTCGACGAACACCTCGGTCAGCCGCTGCCGCGCCTCGTCCGCGAACGGCGCGTCCACATCCGCCAGCGCCGGGCCACGCCACAACGCCAGCGCCGACGCACCCCGCCCCGCCGCGAGCAGCTCCTGACACCGGTGCAAGTCCACGTCAGCAGGCTCCGCGACCAGGCGGTATCCCGCAGGATGGTGCTCGACCACCACACCCGGCAGAGCTCGGCGCAGCCGCGACACCTGCGACTGCAGCGCGTTGGCCGCCCCGGCAGGAGGCCGCACGTACAAGCCGCCGATCAGCCGGTCGTGCCCCACGATCCGCCCGACGTCCAGCGCGAGCATCGCGACCAGGGCACGCTGTCGCGGCGCGGCGACCTCCTCACCGCCGACCACCACCGGACCGAGCACCCCGAACCTCACGGACCGGGATTCTTCCCGACTTCCATGATCCACAAGACCGGAACCACCGGCGCCGACTCAGCTCAGCGCCCGCAGGATGATCCGCTCCACCACCCGCGTCTTCGCGTCCGCGTAGTCCTGCAGCCGATCCCAGATCCCGCTCGCCAGGGCACGCTTGGTCCGCTCGCACTCCTCACGGTCCTGCGGATGCGAGCGCAGCCGGTCACGGAACTCCACTTCGGCATCCGGCAGCGCGGCCACGATCCGCTCACGTTCCGCTCGTACAGGCCCGGCCAGGCAGCGTCGTAGTCGGCCAACTCGATCTTCACGGCGTTCCCCCGGGGTGAAGCAGACAAGCCGACAAAACTATCAACCGCCGAACAGGTCACCCGCCGACTCCACCCGCTCCAGCACCTCGTCCGCCGTGAACACCAGCTCCTCCGGCACCTGGCACTCCTCGACCTCGTCCCAGGTCAGCGGCGTCGACACCGTCGGCCGCTCCCGCGCCCGCAACGAATACGGCGCCACCGTCGTCTTCGCCGGGTTGTTCTGCGACCAGTCGATGAACACCTTCCCGGTCCGCTGCGCCTTCGCCATCGTCGCCACGACCAGGTTCGGCATCTCCTTCGCCAACCTCCGCGCGACCGCCTTCGCGTACTCCGACGTGTCCTTCGCCGGGGCGTACGCGTACACCTGCATGCCCTTGTTCCCCGACGTCTTCGCCCACGCGTCCACACCGTCGTCGTCCAGCACCGTCCGCACCTGCTCAGCGACCCGGCAACACTCCACCACCGTCGCCGGCGCACCCGGATCCAGGTCGAACACCAGCAGATCCGGATCCCGCTTGCCCCCGCGCGGACCCACCGTCCACTGCGGCACGTGCAACTCCAGCGCCGCCAGGTTCGCCAGCCACACCAACGTCGCCAGCTCGTCCACCATCACGTAGTTGACCGTCTCGTTGCCCCGCGAACTGCCCGGCGACTCCAGCCGCATCGTCCGCACCCAGTCCGGACGGTGCTCCGGCGCGTTCTTCTCGAAGAACCACTTCCCGTCCACCCCGTTCGGGTAGCGCTTCAACGTGACCGGCCGATCCTTGAGATGGGGGAGCAGCACCGGCGAGACCCGCGTGTAGTAGTCGATGACCTCGCTCTTGGTGAACCCGAACTCCGGATACAGCACCTTGTCCAGGTTCGTCAGCTTCAACACCCGGCCCTCGACCCGCACGGTCGCGTCACTGCTCAACGCGGCGCACCTCCTCGGGCGACTTGTCCGGCCGCAACCCCCGCCACGCCGGAAACCGCATCCGCCCGTCCGGCGTCCACTGCCGGAACACCACCTCCGCCACCAGCTCCGGCTCCACCCACTTCGCGCCCTTCGCCCGTTCCCTCGGCACACCCGTCACGAACGGCGACGTCCTGCGCGCCAACGCCCTGAGCCGCGGCGTCAACACCGCCAGCTCCGCGTCGTTGAACCCGGTACCCACCGAACCCGCGAACGCCAACCCGCCGTCCTGCGGAATACCCAGCAACAACGCGCCGATCACCCCGGCCCGCTTGCCTTCACCCATCCGCCAGCCCCCGATCACCACCTCCTGCGCCATCAGGTCGGTGATCTTGCGCCACACCGGCGACCGCACACCCGGCTGATAGGCCGAATCCAGCCGCTTGGCCACCACCCCCTCCAGCCCCTGCTCCCGGCTCGCCGCCAGCACCGCCGCCCCATCCGCGTCGTAGGACGGGGGAGTCAGCCAGTTCGGCCCCCGCAACCCCAGCTCCCGCAACAACTCACGCCGTTGCCGAAACGGCAGCTGCACCGTCGACCGGCCGTCCAGATGCAGCAGATCGAACAACAGAAGAGTGACCGGATACTGACGAGCAGCCCTGCGCGCGGCCTCCGACTTGCTCACGTGCATCCGGTTCTGCAACGCGCTGAAACTCGGCCTGCCGTTCTGCAACGCCACGATCTCACCGTCGAGCAGCACCTCCGTCGACCCCAGCTGCTCACCCACACCCTGCAGCTCCGGATAGGCGACCGTGATGTCGTTGCCCAGCCGCGACCACGCCTGCACCCGGCCACCCTCGACCCGCAGGACCGCCCGCACACCGTCCCACTTGAACTCATAAGCCCACAGATCATCGTCATCGTGGGGGAGAGGACCCGGCACCGCCAGCATCGGCTTCAGCAGCTCCGGCAACGGCACCCAGTCAGGACGCGCCGCCGCGTGCCGACGCTTCACCATCCAGTTCTTCCCGTCCCCGCCCGACCGGAAGAACACGAACTGACCCTCGACCCGACGCCCCCGCAACACCACGTCGACCTCGCGGTCCGACCACTTCACCGTCTCGTACCGGCCGCGGTCCCAGATGAACATCTCACCGCCGCCGTACTCACCCTTCGGGATCTTCCCCGAGAACTCCGCGTACTCCAGCGGATGATCCTCGGTGTGCACGGCCAGCCGCACCACATCCGTCGTAGGCGGCAAACCCTTCGGCACCGCCCACGACACCAACACACCACCACGCTCCAACCGCACATCCCAATGCAGGCTGCTCGCGTGATGCTCCTGAATCACGAACGTGTCGTCATCGCCCCTCGGCAACTCGTCAGCACCAGGCACGGGCTCCGGCGTCCTCGCCGGATCCCGCTTGCGCCGGTACTCGTCGAGCCCGGCCATCTACGCCGACGAAGCCTTCTTCTTCGGAGGAGCCTTCTTCGCACCCTTGCGCCCGGCCTTCGCCTTCTCGACGCTGCGCTCCAGAGCCGTCATCAGATCGATGACATCACCCTTGTCCTCCGCCTCAGGCTGCTCGGGCAACTCCGCGCCCTCCGCCTTCGCCGCGATGACCTTCTCCAGCGCATCCCGGTAGTCGTCGGTGAACGTGTCCGGATCGAAGTCACCCGCCATCGACTCCACCAACGACGTCGCCATCTTCAGCTCCTGCGGCCGCACCTCCACGTTCTGGTCCAGGAAGTCGAACTCCGCCTTGCGGATCTCGTCCGGCCACAACATCGTGTGCATCACCAGCACGTCATCACGCGCCCGGATCGTCGCCAGCGTCTCCTTCTGCCGGATCGTGATCTTCACAACCGCCAGCTGACCCGTCTTGACCAGCGCATCCCGCAACAGCACATAAGGACGCGCCGCCGCCTTGTCCGGCTCCAGGTAGTACGTCTTCTGGAAGTAGATCGGATCGATCTCCTCCGCCGGCACGAACTCCAGGACGTCGATCGACTTGTCGGTCTTCACCGGCAGCTTCTCGAAGTCCTCGTTCTCCATGATCACCATCCGGCCGTCGTCCAACTCGTAGCCCTTGGTGATGTCGCTGTACTCCACCTCGTTGCCGCACACCGAACAGACGCGCTTGTACTTGATGCGCCCGCCGTCCTCCCGGTGCACCTGGTTGAAACGGAAGTCGTGCTCCTCGACAGCCGTGTAGAGGCGCACGGCGATCGTCACCAACCCGAAGGAGATGGCCCCACGCCACACGGATCTCATTCTCACTGGGTACCCCTGAAATGCGGTTTTCGCACTATCAGGTCACCCACTCGGCCTAACGATCCGGCAACAGGGCGACCCCCGGCTCACGGTGCTCCAGCCGAGCGTGCCCCACCGCGGTCGAGCCCGGCTAGATGTCCCGAAGCGCCCGATACGTCCGATTGCTCGCCACCGCCGCCCGCCGCTCCCGCGCCGTCGCCTCGATGTAGTTCTGACTCGTCGCCAAACTCGCATGCCCCAGCAACGCCATGATCTCGCTCGCCGACGCACCGTCCTCGGCCAGCCGCGTCGCGAACGTGTGCCGCAACGCGTGCAGATTCGCCCCCGTCGGCACCCGGTCGTTCAACCCCGCCCACCGGAAACACGACTTCACCAGGTACTCCAGCCCACCCCGGCCGATCGGCTCACCATGACGATCCCGCAACAACGCACTGTCCCGATCGAACCGCCCCTGCGGAAAACGCCGACGGCAACTCGCCAGATACGCGTCCACGATCCGTTCCATCGGCGGCTCGATCGGCACACTCCGGTCCCGGTTGCCCTTGCCCTTCACGTGCAACCGGCGATCACCCTCCCGGCCGACGATGCTCGCCAGCGTCAGAGTCCGCATCTCCGCACTTCGCAGGCCTGCCACCAGGCCCAGCGCGATCACCAGCACGTCCCGCTCCGGCCACGGGTCACGACCTTTCCGCGCGCCCTCCGCGGCCGCGGTGAGGAGCTGTTCGGGCGTGTCCTCACCCCGCAGCGGCTTGGGGACCAGCGGAGGGGTCTTGGGACGGGCGACCGCACCCATCGGGTTGCCGGCGATGAGGTCCTCGGCCACGCAGAACGTCAGGAACTGGTTCCACGTCGACCAGGCCCGCAGCACGGAGCTCTTGGCGTGGGTGTCCGCGAAGAGCCCGAAGGCCTGCCGGAGGTTGGCGCCGGTGAGGTGAGCGGTGGTGAGGTCCTCGACGGGGGAGTGGAGCGTCTCGGCCAGGAGTGTGTTCACACCGGCGAGATCGCGCTGGTAGGCCGCTGTCGTGTGCGGCGAGTCCTTGCGCGTCCGGCGGGCGAGGAAGAAGGCGTCCTGAGCGGCGAGCACGTACATATGGATCTTGTACCGCACACCACCGACAATCCCGTGCTCCGTGCTGGATAATAGCGATTATGCATGAAATGTCCGTTTAGTCCGGAGTTCGTCGGGCGCTGCGCCGGGTGGCGTCACTTGTCGGGGATCGTGAGCGTAATGACACGCCCCTGCGTACGTCTCACTGACGAGTCGTCGGTGTCGACCGCGCTCCGACATCGCCGGCGTGGAAGATGTTGTGGCGTCTGCAAGGGTGACCGGCCTGCCCGCCGGTGGTGCTTGCAGACGCGCAACAGCAGCCGTTTCAGCCCCTTCTGAGGACGATCTTCGCAGGTCACCGTTTCGCCGATAATCTACATTATGTCAAGTAACGGAGATCCGGCCACTGGCGGAGTCCTCTCCCGCCGCACCCGTGGTCGCGTTCCAGTCGTCGGCCGACGCTGCCTCCGGGACTGCTCTTCGACGGGTGCGTGCTGCCCGTTCGGCGCAGTCGGCCCTCGCGTCGATGCGCGCTGGCCGCGTGTGGCCGCCCGGCTGTCCACCCCTGCCCGGTCTCCGCTGCGGAGTTACGTCACCGTGGCGTTAGGCGTGGCATGCTCCCGTTCCATGATCGACGACTTCGCCAAGGGATATCTGCACAGCGATCTGCGTGAGCTGCGCGAGGTGATGCTGTGGAAGCTGGACGGCCTGTCCGATGAGGACGTCCGTCGTCCGCTCACCGCGAGCGGTACGAACCTGTTGGGTCTGGTGAAGCATCTGACGCTGACGGAGTCGCGTTATTTCGGTGAGGTGTTCGACCGGCCGTTCCCGGAGCCGATTCCGCGCTGGGACGACCTCGCCGCGCGCGGGAAGGACTTCTACGCCGCCGACGACGAGACCCGTGAGGAGATCGTCGAGCGGTATCGGCGTGCGTGGGCGCATTCGGACGCGACGATCGAGGCGCTGGCGGTGGACTCCCCCGGTTTTGTGCCGTGGTGGCCGCATCCTGAGGTGATGTTGTTCAACGTGCTGGTGCACGTGTTGACCGAGACGGCTCGGCACGCGGGTCATGCGGACGTCGTGCGGGAGCAGATCGACGGTGCGACCGGGGTTGGGCCGTGACTCCCCTGCCGGTCAGGTGGTGAGGCCTCGGAGGAGGGTGTCGAGGTAGCGGCGTGCGGTGGGGAGCCGGTCGGCGGGGGTGTCGCTGTGGACGTAGGTGGCGTAGGCGATGCCGCACATGAGTGGGACGAGGTCGCCGTCGGCGAGGTCGGGGCGGACTGCTCCCGCGGTGCGGGCGCGGGCGAGCAGTTCGGTGCCGATGGTGATGATCTGGTGTTTGAGCTCGGTGGTGCGGGGCAGGGTGTCGTGGGAGTTGGCGCTGACTTTGGCGAGTGAGGGGTCGCTGACCTGGGCTTCGACGAGTCGGGTGAGGTAGTCGGAGAAGGCGTGCCAGGGGTTGTCGTCTTCGAGGGCTTTGGTGCCGTGGGCGGCGAGGGTTTCGAGGCAGGGCGTGGCGACGGTTTCGAGGAGTGCTTCGGTGGTCGGGAAGTGGCGGTAGACGGTGCCGACTCCGAGGCCTGCGCGGCGTGCGACGTCGTTGAGTTGCAGTGGGGTGCCTTCGTCGACCAGTTCTCTGGCGACGGTGACGATCCGGTCCCAGTTGCGGGCGGCGTCTTTGCGCAGCGGGGTCATGCTTCCAGCTTAATTGGATAGGCCATCCGGAACGGGGTTGGCCGGGGCGTGCTGGTCGGTGAGTCTGCGCACCGCGGCGATGACGCGGGGGTCGAGTGCGGCTTTGACGGGCGTCACGGGTGTGCCTCGTGGTCCGATCAGCAGGCCGGTGGGCAGTGGCTCGGTGGCGGCGGCGATGGACGAGCGGGCCGCGAGGGAGGCGGGTCCGGAGGTCGCCCGTTCGAGGGTGCGTCGCACGAGTGGCCAGAGCAGGCGCAGTGCGGGTGTGACGACTTGGGGCTTGCGCGTCCTGCCGTCGGTCATGTCGGTGGCGGCGCCTCCGGGGTCGGCGGCGAAGACGGACACGCCGCTGTCCTTGAGGCGTTCGGCGAGGTCGAGGGTGTGGGCGAGGTGGGCGAGCTTGGCGCGTCCGTACCAGTGGAAGCCGTAGTAGCCGCCGGGTGGTTCGACCTGGTCGAACACCTTTTTGGCGAGGCGTACGGCGCCGGTGGTCACGTTGACGACGCGGCTGGGTGCTCCTGCTTTGAGCGCGGGCAGCAGGAGTTCGGTGAGCAGGTGGGGCGAGAGGTGGTTGACGACGAACGTCGCTTCGACGCCGTCGATTTCGGTTCGGTCGGCGAACATGGCGCCGACGTTGTTGACCAGGACGGCGAGCTCGCCTTCTGCGGCGATGTGTTCGGCGAGGCGGCGCACTTCGTCGAGTGAGGCGAGGTCGGCTTGCAGGAAGCGTGCGGGTTCCCCTCCCCCGGCGTTGATCTTGTCGACGGCGCGGGCGCCTCGTTCGGCGTTGCGTCCGACGACCGTGACGGCGAAGCCGGCTTTGGTGAGTCCGAGTGCGGTCTCCAGTCCGATGCCGCCGGTTCCCGCGGTGACGACTGCTCTGCGTGTCATGACACTCCCTTAATCGGATAGGCGATCCGTTTATCCCACGCTAGCACAGATCCGGATGCGCTATCCGGTTTTGGTCGTGGAGAATGCCGCAGTGGATCTTGGGGTCATCGGCCAGGCAGCCGGCATGTTCGCGGTGACCAACGTCGACGACCTCGTGCTGCTCGCGCTCTTCTTCGCGCGTGCCCGTTCGGTCCGGCAGGTGGTCGCGGGCCAGTACCTGGGTTTCGGCGGCATCCTGGCCGTCGCGGTGGTGGGCGCGTTCGGTGCCGCGTTGCTGCCCGCGCAGTTCAGGCCGTGGCTGGGGCTCATCCCCCTGGCTCTCGGTCTCAAAGCCGCTTGGTCGTTGTGGCGCGGCGACGGCGACGATGACGAGCCGGAGGCCGCTCCTGGCGTGCTGGCCGTGGCGGGCGTGACCCTCGCCAACGGCGGCGACAACATCGGCGTCTACGTGCCGGTCTTCACGGTCGCGGACTCGTTGTGGGTGTACGTGGCGGTGTTCCTGGTGCTGGTGGGCGTGTGGTGCCTGGCGGGCTGGTTTCTGGCGTCACGCCAGGTGGTGGCCCGCGCTCTGGCCAAGTGGGGGCACATCGCGCTGCCGGTGGTGTTGATCGCGATTGGGCTGTTGGTGTTGTTCTCGGGCTGAGCGCGCGCCTGGTCGTGTAAGAAGCTTCGGGTGCGAAGGACGTACAGCTACCGCGAGGCCGTGCAGATCCTCGGCGGCAAGGACCACCCGACCGTCGCCGCGCTGGACAAGCTGCTGGGCGGCGCGCTGCTGGCGGGCTCGCTGGGGTTGTGGCAGGTGCTCGCCCTGTTCGACGCGAAGCCGGACTTCACCAGGCTGCTCTCCGATCTCGCCAACAAGGTGTCGGAGAAGCGGCGGGGCCTCAACCGCTACAGCCGCACGCAACGCCTGCACGCGGCGCACGCGGTCATCGTGATCACGGCGTTCTTCGAGGCGTTCCGCGACCTGAAGCCGCCGTTTCCCTTCGCGCGAGCGGACGAGGATCTCGTCGTGGCGTTCGCGCCGTTCGACATGGAACTGCCCCTGCCCTCTGCTGGTCTGTCCTACGAGTCCAACCTCAGTACGATCCACGACTTCTACTTGGGTATCACCGACGAACTGCTGTCGGTGGCGAGCGTGCTGACCGCCTGGGACGGACTCGACGAGACGGAGGCCGGTCGGGTCGAGGCGATGTTGAGGCACCTGCCCGCCCGCGCGGTCGACCGGTACCAGGAGCTGTTCCGTCAGCTTGCGACGGACTTCCCCGAGGTGGCGTTCTGGTGCTCTGTTGAGGACCACCGCGCCACACGGGCGGCCTTGGCGCGGTTGGAAGAAGTGCTGCGCGAGACGACCATCGACCAGACCCTTGACCAGCGACTGGCCGAGCTGGCGGGGTTGTACGCCTGCGCGCTGGCGCGGCCGCTGATCCAATCTGGCGAGCTGCGGACACCCGTGCTCGGCGAGGCCTACATCGACCCGCGATTCCAGCTGTTGGCCCCGATCGGGCGGGAGACAGTGCCGTCGACGGCCGAGTTCTGGGAGAGCAGGCCCGCGCGATCGGACCTCTACGCCTATCTGGCGGGACATCTGACGTCGACGGACGCGTGGGCGGCGCCGCTGCTGGTGCTGGGCGATCCAGGTTCGGGCAAGTCGGTGCTGACGGAGATGCTGGCGGCGCGGCTGTCCGCGTCGGGGGTGCCGGTCGTGCGGGTGGAACTGCGCGGTGTGCCGGCCGACGCGGACCTGCGGGAGCAGATCGAGCACGGTCTGCGGCGGCTGCTGGACGAACCGCTGGGCTGGGGTGAGTTCTCGCGCGACACCGGAGGCTCGGTGCCGGTGGTGGTCCTCGACGGGCTCGACGAGCTGATGCAGGCGACCGGGGTGAGCCAGACGCGTTACCTGACGACGATCGAGCGGTTCCAGGAGGAGCTGCTGGCCAAGAAACGGCCGGCGGCGTTCGTGGTGACGAGCCGGTTGAGCGTGTGCGCGGGGCTGGCGTTGCCGCAGCAGTCGCACGTCGTGCGGTTGCTGCCGTTCTCCGACGATCAGGTCCGGCAGTGGCTGGCGGTGTGGAATGCGGCCAACCCGCCGCTGCCGGCCGAGGTCGCCCTGGAGTACCGGGAACTGGCCCAGCAGCCGCTGTTGTTGCTGATGCTGGCGTTGTACGACGCGGTCGACGGCGCTTTGCAGCGTGATCACGCGTCGATCAGCCGGGGTCAGCTGTACGAGCGGTTGCTGGAGCGGTTCGCGCGGCGTGAGGTGAGCAAGTCCGCGGTGGAGCGCACGGAGGAGGGTGTCGACGAGGACGTCGAGTTCGAGCTGGACCGGTTGTCGGTGGTGGCGCTCGCGATGTTCAACCGCGGTGTGCAGTGGGTGACCGGGCAGCGGGTGACCGAGGACCTGGCGGCGTTGCTCGACGTCGGTACGCCGGACCGGGCGGTCGGGACGCGCACTCCCCTGTCGTCGGGTGATCTCGCGCTGGGCCGGTTCTTCTTCGTGCAGAAGTCCGAGGCGGTCCGCGGTGACGACACGAAGCTCGCCACCTACGAGTTCCTGCACGCCACCTTCGGCGAGTACCTGGTGGCGCGGTTCGTGTGGAAGACGCTGGAGGAGCTGTGCCGGGAGGACGCGGCCCGGTCGCGTCGCAAGTCCACTGTGGACGACACGGAGCTGTACTCGGTGCTGTCGTTCATGGTGCTGACGACGAGCAAACCGGTGCTGGACTTCCTGCGGGAGTTCGCGAGGACAGCTGACCGCGATCGGGTAGCCGACGTCGTGGAGCGGTTGTGGGGCGCACGGCACGACCGGCGACTGTCGCGTGGCGGGTACGAGCCGGTCTCGTTGACGGACTCCACCAGGGACGCGACGTACTCGCTCAACCTGATCGTGTTGACGCTGATGGTGCGGGGCTCCGACGTTGAGGTGAATGCCGAGGACTGGCGCAGAGAGACGCTGTTCTGGAAGTCCAGGCTGTCCAACAGCGCCTGGGCGAGCGTCGTGCGAGGTCTGTGGGTGGATTCGCACGACTTCGGCCTCGTCACGGTCAACCAGCGAGCATCGACGCCGGAGGTGGGCACGGAATGGCAGCTGATGTCCGAGCCGCAAGTGACCCAGGACGATGTGGCGATCAAGCTGCAGGGCGCGGTGGTCCCGCTCGTGGAACGCTGCGGCATCGCCGTGGCAGCCGCGCTGGTCGAGTTGATGGCGACTCCGGTGCGCTCCTGCCTGCCGGCGCTCGGTCGGTTGTTCGACGCCACCGGAAGCAGTTCCCTGTTCACCGAGGCAGTCAGCGCGCGCATCGGGCGTGGCGGTGAGGATCTGGCGATTCTGGAGAGCCACGGCAGGCATCTGATCCACGGGCACCCCGACGCATTGGAGGCGTGGCTTCGGCTGCACGAGCAGGAGTTCCTGTTCCCGCTTGACCGTGACTACCCCGACATGAGGGAGTACCTGCGTGGTGCCCGTGTGCTCGAAGTGGCCGCTGATCGGCCGGATCTGATCAAGCGGGCCAGAACGGCCGCTGCTGAGCTGGGTCTTGAATGGCCGCCGCTAGAGCCTCGGCGATCCGCGCGAGATCAGTCTCGCTGAGGTCGCGCTCCCCCACCTGCCGCAGGATCTCGGTGCGGGAGCAGACGACGACGGCGCCGGTGTAGCCGCCGAGCTCGGCGGCGGCGACGATCTCGGTCGAACCGTTGTGCACCACCAGGATCGGGTCCGGGGTGTCGGTGTAGAGCAGGCGCTCGATGTCCCGTCCGGTGATGGCCATGGTCAGTCTTGTACGGCGCGGGCGTAGCGGGCCGCAAGGGTGCGAACGTGTGCCACCAGCTCCGGTGGTGAGGTGACCTCGAAGTCGAAGCCGAGCAGGCCGATCCACACGGCGAGCGACTCCACGGAGTCGGCGCCTGTCACGAGGACGCAGGAGGACGGGTCGACGGCTTCGACGCTGCCGATGGCGGCGTCGATGCGGGCGGCGACGGCTTCGGCCGGGGCGTGGACGAGGACGCGGGCCTGGAAGCGCCAGGCGGCGGCGGTCACCCGGGATGCGACGTAGGTGGTCGCGTCGAACTCGCGTGGGGTGAAGCGGGGGCCGTGCGGTGGTACGGGCTGGGTGATGCGGTCGACGCGGAAGCTGCGCCAGTCCTGCCTGTCGTCGTCCCAGGCGACGAGGTACCAGCGGCGGCCCCAGTTGACCAGCCGGTGCGGTTGCACGCGGCGGCGCGACGGGGTGCCGTCGTGGGAGTTGTAGTCGAAGCGGATGGTCTCGCTGTCGCGGCAGGCGGCGGCGAGGGTGGAGAGCAGCTCGGCGTCGACGGCGGGGGCCGGGGTGTTGCGGGGCACGGACTCGACGGTCTGCAGAGCCGAGACGCGGTGGCGCAGGCGTGAGGGCAGGACCTGTTCGAGCTTGAGCAGGGCCCGCAGGGAGACCTCTTCCAGGCCCGTGACCGGCGTGGTGCGCAGGGAGACCGCGACGGCGACGGCCTCGTTGTCGTCGAGCAGCAGCGGGGGCAGTTCGGCGCCGGCGCCGAGGCGGTAGCCGCCGAAGCTGCCGGTGGTGGCGTTGACCGGGTAGCCGAGCTCGCGCAGGCGGTCGATGTCGCGGCGGACGGTGCGCTGGCTGATCTGCAGCTCGTCGGCGAGTTCGGAGCCCTGCCAGTCGCGGCGGGACTGCAGCAGGGCGAGCAGGCGCAGCAGGCGCGCCGACGTTTCCAACATGGACGGAACTTTAGGACAGAGGGTGGCCGCAACGGGTCATAGCCTCATGTCATGACGGAGATCAGGGAATTCCACATCGCAGTCGACGAAGCGGACGTCGACGAGCTGCTGCTTCGTTTGGCGCGGACGCGGTGGACCGACCAGGTGCCGGGAGCCGGCGCGCGGTACGGCGACGACGTCGCGACGGTGCGGGAGATGGCCCGGTACTGGGCCGAGGAGTTCGACTGGTGGGCGGTGGAGCGCAAGCTCAACTCGTTCCCGCAGTTCGTCACGGAGATCGACGGCACGAACGTGCACTTCCTGCACGTGCGCAGCACCAACCCGGACGCGGTGCCGCTGATGCTGATCCACGGCTGGCCGGGTTCGGTGATGGAGTTCGTGGACGTCGTCGAGCACCTGCGGGACGAGTTCCACCTGGTGATCCCGTCGATCCCGGGTTTCGGGTTCTCCGGGCCCACCACCGACACGGGCTGGCACTCCGGGCGCATCGCGAAGGCGTTCACGGAACTGATGGCGCGGCTGGGGTACGAGCGGTACGGGGTGCACGGCAACGACGCCGGGGCGATCATCGCGCCCGAGATGGGCCGCGTCGACCCGGAGCGCGTGGCAGGCGTGCACGTGACGCAGATCTTCTCGTTCCCCTCGGGTGACCCGGCGGAGATGGAGGGGCTGACCGAGGACGACTTCCGGCGGCTCGGCGTGCTGCGGAACTTCCGGGAGAACATGTCCGGCTACAAGCACCTGCAGCAGGCGCGTCCGCAGAACGTCGCGTTCGCGCTCGCCGACTCCCCCGCCGGTCAGCTCGCCTGGACGATGCAGCTGATGGCCGAACCCGCTGTCACGAGGGAGTTCCTGCTGGCCAACGTGTCGATCTACTGGTTCACCGGTACCGCGGGGTCCTCGGCGCGGCTGTACTACGAGGACGCGCACCGCGAGGACACCCCCACCGAGCCGACGACGGTGCCGATCGGCGTGGCGATCTTCCGGGACGACTTCCAGAGCATCCGGCGCTTCGCCGAGCGCGATCACCAGAACCTGGTTCACTGGTCGGAGTTCGCCGCCGGCGGCCACTACTCGGGGCACGACTCCCCCGAGCTGCTCGCCGGTGATCTCAAGGTGTACTTCGCGAAGATGTAGGACACCCCTGCGCAATGCCACAGTGGATCGAAGCGGGTTTGTGGGGTCTGGCAGGCGGCGGCGCGCTCGTGGCGGGTGCGCTCGTCGCCTGGTTTCTGCGCGTGCCGCGGGACGTCGTCGCGGTCGTGATGGCGTTCGGCGCGGGCGTGCTGACCGCGGCGGCGGCGTTCGAGCTGATGGACGAGGCGGAGCGCAACGGCGGCCTGCTCGCCACTTCCACCGGGTTCCTCGGTGGCGCGGTGGTCTACGTGCTGGCGAACGTGCTGCTCGCCCGGCACGGTGCCCGGCAGCGCAAGCGCAGCAGCGACCAGCCCTCCGAAGCCGAGCAGGCGGGCAGCGGCACGGCGATCGCGGTCGGTGCGCTGCTCGACGGCGTGCCCGAGTCGGTGGTGCTCGGTGTCTCGTTGCTCGGTGGTGGCGGGATCGGCGTGACGATGCTGGCGGCCGTGGTCATCTCGAACGTCCCGGAAGGGCTGTCCAGCGTCGCGGGCATGAAGCAGGCCGGTCGCACCGCCCGCTACGTGTTCGGGGTGTGGGGCGCGATCGCCGTGGCGAGCGGGATCTCCGCCGCCCTGGGCAACCTGCTGCTCGACACGGCCTCACCGCAGGTCATCGCGGTGATCACGGCCGTGGCGGCGGGGGCGATCCTGGCGATGATCGCGGACACCATGATCCCCGAGGCCTACGAGCGGGCGCGGCTGTACACCGGGCTGTGCATGACCGCGGGGTTCCTGACCGCGTTCGTGGTGGAACGGGCCGGCTGACGCAACCGGATGGAACGGCTCGGCCCGATCACTGGCGCCCGTGACCGACCAGCGGTAGGACGGCACGCATGAGCGTTCCGCTGGTGGACTTGACCGGGTGGTTCGACGGCACGCGGCGTGCCGAGGTCGCGGCGCGGGTGGACGCGGCGTTGCGGGAGTCGGGGTTCCTGCTGATCACCGGGCACCGCGTCCCGGACGAGCTGCGCCACCGCACCCGCGAGCTGACGCGCCGGTTCTTCGCGCTGTCCACCGAGGACAAGCAGCCCTACGCGGTGCGCACCGGCGGCCGCGGCTGGATGCCACCCGACGCACAGGCCACCGGGCGCGCCGACGGCGGCACGGCGCCGCCGGACCTGAAGGAGACGCTGGCGTTCGGCTCGGACGACCCGGCGGGCGGTGACCCGTTCTTCTTCCGCCCCAACGTCTTCCCCGCCGAGGTGCCGGACCTCGAACCGGCCGTGACGGAGTACGTGCGGCGCATGCGGGCGCTGGCCGACGAGCTGCTGACGATCTTCGCCGTCGCACTCGGCGCGCCGGAGGACCTGTTCACCCAGTACACGCGCACGCCGTCGTACACGCTCAACGTCAACCACTACCCGCCGTTGCGGCAGGTGGGGCCCGCCGGTCCCGGCCAGTTCCGCATCGGCGAGCACACCGACTTCGGCACGGTCACGATCCTGGACCGCCAGCACGGCGTCGGCGGGCTGCAGGTCCGCAGCGCCGCCGGGGTGTGGCGGGACGCGCCGTTCGACCCCGCCGCCTTCACCGTCAACATCGGCGACCTCATGGCCCGCTGGGTGTCGGACCGCTGGCGCTCCACCCCGCACCGCGTGCTGCCACCGGACGCCTCGGCCCCCGAGGAGGACCTCGTGTCGCTGATCTTCTTCTACAACACCGACGCCGACGCGCGGATCGTGTCGCTCGACGGCCGCTACCCCGAGGTCGGCGGCGGCGAGTACCTGCGGGCCAAGCTCGACGCCATCACCCTCGGTTAGGCGCGCCAGACGGTGGCGCTGCGCGTTTCGGTGCTCTCCAGCGTGAGCGGCACCGGCACCTCGTAGCGCGCCTGGGCGGTGAACCGGTCGCGCGGCAGGTGCGCGCGGTCCGGGTCGCCCAGCAGCACCAGTGCGCCCCGTGCGGCGGCCCTGGTCAGGAACGGCAGCACCAGCGCAGTGACCTCCGCGTCGTAGAACACGTCGCCGGCCAGCACCACGTCGGCGCCGTGGGCGTCGCTGTGGAGCTGGTCGCCGGGCACCGTGCGGACCGCGACGCCGTTGGCCGCGGCGTTGAGCTCCACCGCGGCCAGCGCCAGCGGGTCGATGTCGTTCGCGGTCACCGCGTCCGCGCCCGCCAGCGCGGCGGCGATCGCCACCAGGCCCGAGCCCGAGGCGAGGTCGAAGACCTTCCGGTCGCGCACCAGGCCGGGGTGGTCGAGCAGATGCCGTGCCAGCGCCTGGCCGCCCGCCCACGGGAACGCCCAGAACGGCGGCTGATCGTGGTCGGTCAGCTCCCACAGGCCCATCGCCTCGGCCGCGCTGTGCAGGACCACCTCGGGCACCAGCGGCACCGGCGTGAGGGTGGTGTTGGCGAGCACGAAGTCGGTGAGCGTGGGCGCGGACATGACGAAGAAGCTTAGGGGCTCGCCGCGCTGTGCCCGCAGAGGCGAAAGTCGGTGGCTCACGTGCCACCGGTGACGCGCAGGATCGCCCCCGTGGCGTAGGAGGCCTCGTCCGACAGCAGCCACGCGATGGCGTTCGCGATCTCCTCGGCCTCACCGGCCCTGCCCATCGGCACCCGTCCCGCGACCCGCTCCGGGCGGTCGGGCTGGCCCGACAGCTGGTGGATCTCGGTGCGGATGGTGCCCGGCTGCACGCCGTTGACCCGGATCCCGCGCGGCGCCAGCTCCTTGCCCAGCCCGATCGTCAGCGCGTCCACCGCGGCCTTCGTGGCGGCGTAGTGCACGTACTCGCCCGGGCTGCCCAGCGTCGCCGCGCCCGACGACACGTTCACGATCGCCCCGCGCGTCATCCGGCGTGCCGCCTCACGGGCCACGAAGAACGCGCCGATCACGTTCACGTCCACCACCCGCCGCAGGTCCTCCGTGCGCAGCTGCGCCAGCGGACCGGACGGTGAGGTGATGCCGGCGTTGTTGACCACGCCGGTGATGTCGTCCCCCGCCTCGTCGAACAACCGCGCGACATCGTCCTCGTCGGCCGTGTCGGCCTGCACGGCGAGAACCCCGAGCTCCTTCTCCAGTGCGCGCGCCTCGTCGGCGGCCTGGCGGTAGCTGATCACGACCCGGTGCCCGTCGCGCACGAGCCTGCGCGCCGTCGCGGCACCGATACCCCGGCTTCCCCCGGTGATCACCGTTGTCATACCGGCCAACCTACCCCGTATACTCGGCGCCGGATATACGGGAGCGAATATGACCTTCAAGCGGACGAACCCCCTGGCGCTGGCCGTGCTGGCCCTGCTGGCGGAGCGGCCCATGCACCCCTACGAGATGGCGCAGACCATGCGGGCACGCCACCAGGAACAGGTCATCAAGCTCAACTACGGCTCCCTCTACACCGTCGTCGAGTCGCTGTGCCGCCACGAGCTGATCACCGCGAGCGCCACCCAGAAAGCCGGCAACCGCCCCGCGCGGACCATCTACGCGATCACCGGCACCGGCACCGACGAGCTGCACGCCTGGCTGCGCGAGCTGATCTCCGTGCCCGCCAAGGAGTACTCGCGGTTCGAGGCCGGCATCTCCCTGGTCGGCCTGATGCCCCCGGACGAGGCGCTGACCGTGGTCGACCAGCGGCTCGACGCGCTCGGCGAGCAGCTCACCGCGCTGGCCGTGCTGCTGGAGAAGCTCGCCGGCATGGGCCTGCCGCAGCTCGCGTGGATCGAGCTCGACTACCGCATGGCCATGCTGCGCGCCGAACGCGCCTGGCTCACGTGGTTCGCCACCGCCACCCGCGACGGCACCGTCGGCGGGTATGCCGACTGGGAGGACAAACACCGATGAGACTGCTGTTCGAGGTCTCCGGCGTCGTGCACGCGCCGCTGGAGGACGTGCGGGAGCGCCTGTTCGCCGACGCCGGCGAGTCCGGGTCGCACCGGCTCGTCGACCGCGACCGGGGCGTGATCGCCTACTGGGGCGACTGGTGGTACCGCGGCGAGGACTCCCTGCACCCCCATCCCGAGGGCGCGCTGCTGGTGCACCGCGTCTACAACATCGCCAAGCAGGGCAACTGGGCGCCGTACCTGGCGAACAAGCTGTTCATCGGCTACCGCGCCCGCCTGCAGGCCGCCCTGCGGCAACGGATCGCCCAGCTGGAAGCCGGGGACTGACCGGAGTTTCGGTCCGGCCGCCGCGGTGAAGCCAGGTGCGGTGTCACCCACAAGGTGAAGTAAGGATGCCCTTAGTCCTCACCCGAACGGCCGTATAGAGTGTGCAGATGAGGTGCTCGACGCTCTCCGGTGCCGCGGGCGAACCGCTGGCCGGCACCGCCGCGACCGCGACGGCCTGGTTGTGCCTGGAACAGCCGGGTCCGTGGGGCCGCGACGCCGTCGTGCAGAGCCACCTCGACCCCGAGCTCGGCGCCGAGCTCACCCGCCGCGCCGCCGGCACCGGCGTCCGCATCCTGCTCATCCGCCGCCCCGGCAAGCACGCCGACACCCACGTCGGCGCCGGCCGCCGCCTCTACCTGGCCTCGACCACACCCGGCGCCTCGTGGCTGGAGCAGGCCGACCTCGCCGCGCCGGAGGAAGCCCTCGAACTCGACTTCGCCGCCCTGGGCGAGGGCCGCTCGACCGCGTTCGGCACGCCCGTGACCACACCGCTGCTGCTGGTGTGCACCAACAGCAAACGCGACGTCTGCTGCGCCCTGTACGGCCGGCCGATCGCCACCGCGCTCAACCTCTGGGAGTGCACCCACACCGGCGGCCACCGCTTCGCGCCGACCGGAATCCTGCTGCCCACCGGTCACCTGTACGGACGGCTCGACCACCAGCTGGCCGAACGCGTGGTCACCGGCGGCATCACGGCCGACCGGTGCCGCGGCCGGTCCTGCTTCACCGCGCGCGGCCAGGTCGCCGAGGTCGCGGTGCGCGCCCGGCTCGGCGAGACCCGCGACGTGCTGACCGTGGTCGCCGAGACCGCGGACTCGGCGACCGTGCGGCACGCGGACGGCCGCGAGTGGCGCGTGACGCTGGCCGAGCAGCCCGTGCCGGCGCGGCCCGCGAGCTGCGGGCAGTTCCCCGACGTCGCGGTCGCCCTGGTCGCGACGGCGATCGACGAGCTGGTGCGCGTCTGCCGCTGAGACGCCGCACCCGGTGGCGCAGAATCGGGGCGGTGCCCAGGCTGATCCACCTCAACGGCCCCACCGGGGTCGGCAAGTCCACCACCGCCGCCCGCTACGCCACCGACCACCCCCGCACGCTCGACCTCGACGCCGACCAGATCGTCCGGCTCGTCGGCGGCTGGCAGGACGACTTCCCCGGCACCGTCGCGCTCGTCCGGCCGCTCGCCCTGGCCATGGCCCGCACCCACCTGTCCTGCGGGCACGACGTGGTCATGCCCCAGCTGGTCACCGACCGCGGCCAGCGCGCCCGCTTCGCCGACGCCGCCGCGCAGGCCGGCGCGGACTACGTCGAGGTCGTGCTGCTCGCCCCGCCCGAGACCACGATCGGCCGGTTCCGGCGGCGCGGGCACCACCTCGACCACGCCGTCGAGGCACTCGGCGGCGCCGCGGCGATCCGGCGGATCCACGACCGCCTCGCCGCCTACCTCACCCCGGACTCCACCGTGATCGACACCGCCGGGCACGACCCCGAGCAGACCTACGAAGCGCTGATCGCGGCGTTGTCCGGGCACCCCGGCAGGTAGGTCGACCGAACAGGCAGCCTGCTCAGCGCCCACCACGCCGGCACCGGCCGAAGACGCGTCCGGTCAGCGCGGCGCTGCTGGCCGCGATGTTCGCGGTGGCGTGCGTGGTGCCGGCGGTGATCAGCCTGATTCCGCTGATCGCTGTTCTGGTGACCGGCCGGAGTTGGGGACGGTCGCGGAGAACACTCCGATGCCCAGCGCGTACGGGTCGTCCAGGCCCACGGTCTCCAGCGTGTCCACCGGCAGCGCCAGCAGCGAGATCGCCACGCCCAGGAAGTAGGCGTCGAGCAGTCCCGTGTCGCGCACGGTCGAGGGCAGCCCGGCCGCCTGCTGCAGCGCCGCACCCGCCTCGGCGTTGGCCAGCACCATGCCCGACAGCGCCTCGCGCACGCCCGGCCGCCGCACCGCCTCCAGGTACAGCTCCACCATCGCGAGCATCTGGGTCGGGTCGTCGGCCACCGCGCGGCGCAGCAGCGCCGGGTACAGCTCGGCCACGTCGGAGGCGGAGATGTCGGCGGGCGTGGTCTCGCGCAGGCGGTCCACGGCGGCGCGGTGCAGCGCGGTCATGCGGGCCGCGCAGGCCTCCAGGATCGACTCCCGGGTCGGGAAGTAGTTCTTGGTCGTGCCGATGGGGACACCGGCCTCGCGGTCGATCGCGCGGTGGGTCAGTCCCCGGCCGCCTTCCACCGCGAGGATCTGGATCGCGGTGTCGCACAGAAGATCACGGCGGCTCACGGTCCGGGACACTAGCAAGATCACCACGGGTGTGGTGAATCGGGGCGAACGTGCTGGTCCCGGCGGTCGCGGTGACCGCCCCGCGTTCCACCACCAGGAACAGGCCGCACACGCAGCGCACGTAGGACACCGGGCCGTGGGAGGAGAGCGCGGACGAGCAGGGCCAGGAGCAGGCGGGGCAGGTGGTGATCATGCACCCCAGCCTGGTGTCATGGTCTAGTGCATTTCAACCCTTACGGCGGGGCGGCCGCGGAGCTCGCCGCGAAGCTGGTCAACGCCGACCCGGCGACACCCCTGATCGACGTGCTGAAAGCGTCCGACTACAAGCCGCTGGGCTCGCTCGACGCCCGCCAGGAACGTGACGTACGAGACTGGGTGCAACGACTGCGGCAGGTGTTCGCCGGTCCCACCGCGGAGCTGCTCAACGAGCTGCTGGCCGAGTCGTCGACCACGCACTACATCTCCACCCACGACGGCCGCGCGCCGCACCTGCACTACGCGCGCGAGGACGCCCCCACCGACGTACGGGTCAAGGCGTACACGGCCGCGGGTATGGCGGCGTTGTTCTGCGAGGACGCCCAGCGCATCGGCCGGTGCGACCGCGAGGGCTGCGGCACCGTGTTCGTCGACACCAGCCGCAACGGCCGCCGCCGCTTCTGCTCGACGAAATGCGCGAACCGCGTGGCGGTGGCCAACCACCGCAGCCGTCAGTCGGCGTGAACCCGATGCCCGAACCGGGTGTTCTCGAACGACGACTCCCCGCCGAACGCGGCGTCCACGAAGTCCTCGCGGCCCCGGAACCACGTGCCGGCGAACGTCACGGCGCCGGCGAACCAGGCGCGGCGGAACAGCGCGCGGCCGCCGAAACGCACACCGGAGCAGTCCACGTCCGAACCGAACCGGGCGCACGTGAAGTCCGCGCGGCCGGAGAACCGGGTGCCGCGCAACGTCATCGGACCGGCCACGTGGATGCCCGCGAGCTCGCCGTTGCCGCAGACGGTGCCGCCCCGCAGATCCAGGCCGCGGGCGAACACCGACTGCGTGAACAGCACGTGCCGGCCGAAGAACGCGCCACGGGCGTCGAACTCGCCGAGGAACGTCGTCTGGTCGAACCGCGTGTCGCCCAGGAACCGGGTGCGGCCGAACCGCGCGCCGCCCAGCCGGCAGTGCGACAGGTCGAAGTCCACCAGCGTCGTGCCGCGCAGGTCCAGCTCGCCGCCCAGCCAGAACCCCGGTCCCGGCCGCAGGTGCGCGGTGAGGCTGGCCTGCAGGACCATCCGCCACCGCTGGTCGACCTCCGTACCGGGCCACGGCAGCTCCCGCAGCACCTCGCACAGCACGTCCAGGGCGGGCTGCCGGTTCTGCACACATCGCTCGCCGTACTCGACCCAGTCCCGCAGCCCGCTCAGCCGCACGTCGGCCTCCGGCGCCAGGAGCCGGTCGCGGATGTCCTCCAGCGGCGTGTGCTCTGTTCGCGGTGTGGCGACCTCGATGTCGTGGTGCAACGTCAGGCGGCGCCTGCCCAGCGTCACCGCCGCCACGGTCAGAACAGAGGAAGTCGCTGTGAGCCAGCGCGAGAGAGTGGACATGACTCGATGATGTGAGCTGGGTCATTGCATCGGACAGTGGTGGAGTTCAACGCCGCGTTCACCGAGATGCCCACCGGCCGTCACGGGGCGTCTCAGCCGGTGACGTTCTTGAGCTTGCGCGGGTAGTACCCGTCGGTGCCGCTCAGGCCGTAGGTCAGGACGCGGTGGGTGGTGCCGTGGACGTCGCGCTGCTCGTAGGCCCAGTACCCGCTCTTGTAGGGGTCGGCCCACTTCTCGAAGATCACGACGTGGCGGGTGGTGCCCGTGCCGTTCGGGTCGACGACGATGTCGCCCCACTGCAGGTCCTTCGCCGAGATCGCCGTCGAGTACGTGTCGTAGAGCTCGACGGTGCGCTGGCCGGGCGCGCCGAGCTTGGCGGCCATCGACACGTAACCGGAGCAGTCCTGCCGGTAGCCCTCCGAGCCCCAGTAGCTGCTCTGGCTGTACGGCACGGGCCCGCCGTTGTTCGCGGTCAGCCACGTCTTCGCACGGGCGATCAGGTCCGCCCGGCTGATGGTCGCGGCCTGCGCGGGCGCCACCGAGGTGCTCAGGGCGGCGAGGACGGCGGCGGTCATCGCGAGGACTCTCATGCGTGCTACTCCCATTCCGTAGATCACCGGTCGGCGCTTAGGGTCGGTTCATGGAGCTGACGGAGCTGTGTTTCGCCGGGGCCGCCAGGCAGGCCCGCGCCGTGCGGTCCGGCGAGGTGACCGCCCGCGAGCTCGTCGCCGGGCACCTGGACCGCATCGAGCGCCTCGACCCGCAGCTCAACGCGTTCCGCCTGGTCTTCGCCGAACAGGCGCTGGCGCAGGCCGAGGCGGCCGACGAGCGCCGGGCGCGCGGGGAGGACCTGCCGCTGCTGGGCGTGCCGATCGCGGTCAAGGAGGACATCGCGATCGAGGGCCTGCCCACGACGAAGGGCACCAACGCCGCCCGCACGCCCGAGCCGGCCGACTCCGCGATCGTGCACCGCCTGCGCACCGCCGGCGCGATCATCATCGGCCGCACGCGCATGCCCGAGCTGGGCCTGTGGCCCTACACCGAGAGCGGCTGGGCGGGGCCGACGCGCAACCCGTGGTCGCTGACGCACTCCCCCGGCGGCTCCAGCGGTGGTTCCGCCGCGGCGGTCGCGGCCGGGCTCGCGGCGGCGGCGATCGGCACCGACGGCGCGGGCTCGATCCGCATCCCGTCCGCGGTGACGGGCCTGTTCGGGCTCAAGCCCCAGCGCGGCCGCGTCTCCCTCGCCCCCGAACGCGAGATGTGGGGCGGCCTGGTCGTGGCCGGGCCGATCACCCGCACGGTGCTGGACTGGGCGCTGGTCGCCGACCAGATCCACGGCGCCGTCCCCGGCGACCCGCACGTCGCCCATCCGCCGCGCACCAGCTTCACCGAGGCCGCCACCACCGACCCCGGCAGGCTGCGGATCGGGGTGTCGCTGCGGCCGTGGGGACCGGGCATCGGCGTCGCCGACGAGGTCCGCGACGCCGTGCAGGACACCGCCGCGCTGCTCACCGACCTCGGCCACGACGTCGTGCGCCTCGACCCGCCGATGCGCGATGTCGTCGCCTCGACCCAGTTCGCCGTGCGGTACCTGCACAACGCCCACCTGGCGCGACAGGGCATGCAGTCGCCGGACCTGGTCGAACGGCGCACACGGGCGGTCGCCGAGCTGGGCCGCCGCCTGCCGCGCGGGCTGGTGCGGTGGGCGACGAAGGACGACGACGCGCTCACCGCGTACGCGAACCGGATCTTCACCTCGGTCGACGTGCTGCTCACCCCGGCACTGACCCGCCCGCCGATCCGCGTCGGCGAGTGGGACGGCCGCAACGTCGTCTCGGCGCTGCTGGCCGCCTCGCACTACACGTCGTTCCTGCAGCTGTGGAACGTCGTGGGCAACCCCGCGGCGGCCGTGCCCGCCGGTCGCACGTCCACCGGCCTGCCGCTGGCGGTGCAGCTCGTGGGCCGCCGTCACGACGAGTGCACGCTGCTGTCGGTGTCCGCCCAGCTGGAGCGCGCTCGGCCGTGGGCGGACCGGACCCCCTCCGGCCTCGGTCATGCGAAGTAGGATATTACGAACACGTACTATCCGGAATGGGAACGGTCAGAGTCCTCGCCGGGACAGCTCGTCGAGCAGCTGGCGGTCCGCCACGTGCCGCGACTTGATGTGGTCCAGGTAGTCCGCGAACGCGTCGGGCTGCAGCCCCCGCAGCTGTTCCAGCCACTCCACGACGAGCTCCTGCTCCTCGATGCCCCGGCGGGCCAGCTCCACCTCGACGATGCGCCGGTACACCTCGACCGCGAGGCGGCTGCCGTCGCGCACCAGGTGGTCGATGAGCTGCGCGCGCAGCGGCGGCCACTCGTCGGTGTGCACGACCAGCGCACGGGCCTTGAGGTAGAGATCCAGGTTGGGCCGCGCGAAGAACGCGTCCCGGCACACCGCCACCGCCCGCTGCGGCGAACCCCGGCGCAGGTGCTCCTCCACCGCCAGGTCGATCAACCGCGGCGCCGCCCCGCGCCCGCCCACGGCCCGCAGCCCGCGTTCGACCCACTCCAGCGCCTCGTCCGAGCGGCCGTTGTCCCGCAGCACGGTCGCGACCTGCAGGTAGTGCCAGCCCGAGGACAGGTCCTTGCCCAGCACCAGCAGCTGCAGGTCGACGTCCTCGGTGTACTCGGCGAGCTCCTCCATCACCCGCAGCAACGCCCACCGTTCGCGGTCGTAGCGGCCGGTCTCGCCGAACCCGATCACCGGCAGCGGCTCGAACAACGCCACCGCGCGTTCCCGGTAGTGCGCGAGCCCCTCGTCGTCGAGGGCGTCGGCGTAGTCGGCGAGGCTGACGTCGGGGGCCTCGGGGTGCCGCAGCTGCAGGTCGAGCAGCCAGTCCGCGAGGCGCACCGGGTCGGGGCGGGTCTGGGCGCACGCGCGGGCGTGGGTGCCCAGGACGCGGTGCGCGAGCTCGGCCAGTTCGACCCGGTGTCTTCGGCTGCTCGCCACCCCGTCGGCCAGCTGGGTGACGATCTGCTCGATCAACGCGACCAGCTCCGGACCGGGGTCGGTGACCAGCAGCGACTGCAGTTCGACGGAGACCGCGGTGAGGGCCTGCCAGTGCTGCGGCCAGTCGGTGTTCCCGCTGTCGGCCTCGGCGAGTGCGGAGGCGACGGTCGCCGGCAGCGAGATCATCACAACATCATTCCCGCGTAGCCCGGCCGAGTGCCACAGATGTCGCCCTAACGGATTTAAGGTTCACCTTCCGTCGCTGCCGTTCGGCACGCGGGGCGCCTTCGTGCTCTCTGAGTGAACGAAAGCGCCCCGCGTGCACCAACCGAACGTGGAACTAGCGGTGCGGCAGGAAGTTGAGCAGGACACCGGTGAGCAGCACGACATAGGACAGCATCGTCACCACGCCGGTCGAGATCAGCGTGGCCCTGATCGGCTGCCGCACGCACTGGTAGGCGATCAGGCCCGGCACGATGAAGCCCAGCGTGCCGTGGGAGAACAGGAACGGCCGGTCGCTCGACAGGAACAGGAAGACCGTCAGCTGCAGGAACACCCCCAGCAGCAGCACCGTGGCGAACAGCCTCTTGCCGTACAGGATCACCAGCCGTTGCAGCAGCCGCGTGCCGAAGTAGGTCACGACGGTGACCCCGGCGATGATCCACAGCCGGCGCGGGTCGGTGATCAGGGCCAGGCCCAGCCAGCCGGGGGTGATCATCCCGCCCGGCGAGAGGTTGGACACCAGGTAGCAGCCCAGGGAGAACACCAGGCCGATGGCGATGGCCAGCACCGCCACCTCGGGCGTCAACGTCGCGGTCAGCACTGGCGCACCGCCTGTTCCAGGTGGTGCAGCAGCAGCTCGCCCTGGCCGTGGATGTTGCCGATGGCGATCAGCGACGCCTCGCCGTCGATCTGCTCGACGATCGCGTCGAGGATCTCCCCGACCGGCCGGTTCGCCCCGCCCAGGTCGAAGGACCGGCCCTGCCAGCCCGGTGGCACCTTGGCCAGCGCCGACCGGCTGGGGTGGCCGATCACGAAGAGCTTGTCGGTGAGCAGTTCGGGCACGATCTCGCCCATCTGGCCGTTGCGTTCGACCCGGTCGGGCCGGCAGTTGATCAGGGTGAAGATCGGCGGCTGGATCTGGTGCCGCTCGATGAGTTGCTGCACGTTCATCACGGTGGACCTGGGGTCGTTGGCGGCGAAGACGTTGGCGAACCGCAACGTCCTGTCGCCGAAGCGGTAGGACTCGACGGTGAGCACGCCGGGATCGGGCGGCGCCTCCCACATTCCCTTCAGCGCCAGGTCGCGGGGCACCCCGGCGAGGCGGGCGACCTCCAGCGAGATGGCGACGTTCTCCTTGAACGAGTGGTAGGCGAACCCGTCCAGCTCCTCGTCGGTGACGTCCTCGGGGTCGACCACGATCAGGTGGCACGACCGCTTGTCGGCCTCCTCCTGCAGGATGTGCAGCAGCTCGCGTTCGGCCGTGACGCAGACGCCGCCGACGGGCATGGACCGCGACAGCGACCGCGCCACGTCCGGAAGCGTCGGGCCCATCTCCTGCAGGTGGTCCTCGCGGACGTTGCTGAGCACCCCGATGGTCGACTGGATGAGCTTGGTCTGGTTGACCTCCTGCAGCGGCGGCATGACCGCCATGCACTCCATGACCAGCACGTCCGGGCGGGCCGCGGCCGCGCGGCGCACGATGCCGATCTGCTCGACCACGTTGGCGATGCCGAACTTGCGGTGCACCGGCTCCTCGGTGGCGTCCGGGTGGATGAACCGGGCCGCCGTGCCGGTGGTCTTCGCGACGACCGTCAGCCCGCCGCCGCGCAACGCCCCGGCGCACAGCCGGGTGACCGAGCTCTTGCCCCGGATGCCGTTGACGAGGATGCGGTTGGGGATGCTGCGCAGGCAGCGCAGGTGCCGGCGTTGCTCGACGATCCCCGCGATCAGCAGCACGCCGAGGACCCCGGCGTACACCGTGTACAGGAAGAACACGTCAGATCCTCCCGGCCAGGCCGCGCCGGACGCGTTCGAGGTCGCGTGCGACGAGGCCGAGGTGGTCGTAGCGGCGGACGATGACCGGTGCGGCGATGTCGCCGCCCGCGATCCGCCGGGCGTCGCGGGCCAGCGCCCACAGGGGGCTGATGACGACCGCGCAGAGCCAGCCGAAGATCACGACGGTCAGGGCCGCGATCAGCACGCCGAGCAGCACCAGCTCGTTGCGCTCCGACGAGTGCGGCAGCGTCAGCGACGTCTCCGGCCGGTCGGTGACCACGACGAGTCCGAGCTGCCGGGTCTGTTCGGCCGTGGCCACCGGCGCCCAGCTCACGAGGTGCCTGCGGCCGTCGACGTCGTGCAGGGCGGCGCCCGCTCCGGCGGTGCGCGCGGACTGGGCGGCCTGGTCGAGATCCGGCCTGCTCAGCGGTTCGAACGCGGTGAAGCCGGAGGTGGCGCCGATCACCAGCCGGTCGGCGTTGAGCAGCCGCGTGTTGCCCGGTCCGGCCAGGGCGAGCGGCGAGATCAGCGACTGGGGGTTGAACTCCGCGACGATCCGGCCCGCCCGGTCACCGGTGACCGGTACCGCGACGAAGACCCGCGGTGACACGCCCTGCGGCGCGGCGGCCGCGAGCGCCGGTTTGTCCGACGCGGCGATCGCGCCCGCGTCGACGTCCTCACCGGCCTTGGCCAGCACGGCGCCGCTCGGTGAGAGGTAGGCGGCTCCGCGGTAGCGGGTTCGGGTGGCCACCAGCTGGGTCAGCAGCCGGCCCGGTGTGTCGACGTCGGTCAGCGTCCGGATGCCCGCGGCGACGGCGTTGAGGTCGGACGCGCCGCTGTCCAGCGCCCGTTGCAGCTGACGGGCGGCCAGTGCCGTGCGCGTCTGCTGTTCGGTCACGACGCTCTGCGGGATGTCCTCCACCAGCCACGACGACGGAGCGGTCGCCACGGCCGCGCCGAGGCCGAGGAAGGCGGTGGCGCCCAGCGCCCAGACGACGAGGGCGATCGGGAAGTGACGCCGGGGGCGCTGTTCTGGCGTGGTCATCGGTGCTCTGCCATTTCCTCGTCGGCCTGTTGATCGGCCTTGGTCGTGCGTGCCTGGGCGAACGTCCGCGCGACGCGGCCCGCCTCGCCGTACTTCGGTCCGGGCACCGCCGGGTGCGACTCGCCGCTGACCTTCCGGAGCTGCCGGATCGGCCGCTGCACGAACAGGAACAGGGCCGCGAACACGATCACGACCAGGGCCGCCAGCACCCGGCCGACGGTGACGGCGCGGCGCCGGGAGTCGTCGGTGGCCACGGCGACGTCGGTGACCGGCTTGTTCGACACCACGCTCCAGCCCAGCCCGTTCGACGGCGCCCGTCCGGTCAGGGAGGCCCAGGCGAGCACGTCCATCCGGTCGCCCGTCCGCTGCGCCTGGCTGCCCGCGGCGTTCTCGCCGGGGTCGGTGGCCGGTGGGACGAAGCCCTGCGGCAACTGGGTACCGGTGCCCACGCCGACGATCACCGAGCCGGACCGGTCGACCAGCCAGGTGCCCTCCGCTCCCGCCACCGTGAGCAGGTCGCTGAGCCGGTTGGGGTCGTAGTGCCCGACCAGCAGGTACTTCGCCTCGGCCGGTTTGCCGACGGGTGTGTACTGCACGATCTGGTGGGTGGTGCCGACCTGGGCGATCTTCATGCCCGCCTCCTTGGGCAGGGGTTCGCCCAGCACCGCGGGCTGCGCGGCCTCGCCGACCTGGGCGACCACGGTCCTGGTGGTCTGATCCAGGACGTAGAGCGACTTCCACATCCGCGCCCGGAACGGGAGCAGCAGCGCGCGGTTGCGTTGCTTCAGCGACTCGTCGACGACGGTGGCGATCTCGGCCATGCTGCTCAGCCCGCCGTTGAGAGACCGCGTGATGGCCTGCGCGGCCGCGGTCGTGCTCTCCCGCCGGGCGTCGAGCACCGACTGGGGCACCGGGGACAGCGCGCGCGGGCGCGCCAGGTAGGCGGTGGCGCCGCCGGCCAGCAGCGAGAACAGGATCAGCCCGACGAGCCAGGGTGCCAGGACGCCGGGAACACGGGTGCGGCTCATCTGTCGCCCTTCTTCCCGGCGAGCACGGACGCGACCTGGTCACGTGCCGAAGGGCTGTCGCGGATGTCCCTGGACACCTCGACGTGGACGAACTCGGCCTTCTGCTCGTCGGAATAGCGCGCCTGCACGTTGGTGGTCGCCTCCAGGCCGGGGCACCCGGTCACCCAGGGCTTGCACACCGACAGGCCCGCCGACTCCAGCCGCTGGGCCGTCTGCACCGCCAACGGGCTGCTCAGCGGCGGTCCGGCGGAGACGACGACGTCGCTGTCGGGTGCGGTCTCGTTCTGGAACCCGTGCAGCTGCACGACCGGCACCTTGCGGCGCACCAGCAGTTCGTGCAGTTCCTCGAAGACGCTGGCGGTCGTGTGCGCCATGTCGGCCACCCGGTTCTCGGCGGCGCGGCGGTGTGCGCCGGCGATCACCAGCACCGAGCCGGGGGCCTTGCGGAACAGCTCGACGCCGAGCGACTCGCTGTCCTGGTCGGCCTTGGGGTGCGGCACCTCGATGCCCAGGCGGGCGTTCTCGGAGGTGTCGATCATGATGCGGCCCCAGCCGCGGGGGCTTCCGGCGTTGTCCGAGATCTCGTGGTACGTGCGTTGTGTGGCGGTGTCGACGCGTTGCCGGACGGTGTAGCCGACCGCGGCGAGCACGTTCTTGGCCTCGTCCGGCGCGTTGTCGAGGACACGCTGCACGCCGTTGCTGATGGCGGTGCGCTCGGTCTGGGTCGGCCGCGTGTAGCCGGTCTCGGCGGACATGCCCTGGGTGAACTGCTGCACGTCGGACAGCAGGTCTGTGCTGTCAGCGCCGGGTTTTCCGGGTTCCGGGTCCTTTCCGCCGGTGGGAATGAGGTACAGCACGAGCCCTGCGACGGCGATCGCGGCCACGATCGCCACGCTCGCCCGTGCGGTCGAGCGGAGTTTGATCACAAACCGAACGTGGCACGGCCACGGGAACCACGGCCGTGGGATGTAACTATCGTTCAGTCAGTACCGGACACCCGGAGGTCTCACCACTGGTCACCCGGACAGCGCCACCGGTCTGTCAGTAGTTGTCCTCGGCGTCGTAGGCGATCATCGCCAGTTGCACGCGGTTGCCGCAGTCCAGTTTCACGAGCATGCGGCTGACGTGTGCCTTCACCGACCCCTCGCTCATCTGGCAGGACCGTGCGATCTCGGCGTTGGCCAGGCCCTGGGCGAGCAGCCGCAGGACCTTGCGTTCGAGTTCGGACAACCCGGCCAGCCGGGCTCGGGCGCGGTGCGCGCGCCGCGGGTCCCGATCACGGAACGTGGTGAGCACCGACCGGGTCACCTGCGGCGCGAGTACCGCGTCGCCGGCGGCCATCGCCCGCACCGCGCTGATGAGCGCCCGCGGTTCCATGTCCTTGAGCAGGAACCCGACGGCTCCCGAATGCAGCGCGCTCTGGACGTAGTGGTCGTAGGTGAACGTGGTCAGCATCGCGACCGCGGTGGCCGGGACGTGCTTGCCGACCATCTCGGCGGTGGCCAGCCCGTCGCCGTCGGGCATGTGGATGTCCATCAGCAGGATGTCGGGCCGGTGCAGGTGCACCAGCCGCAGCGCCTCGGAGCCGCTGGCGGCCTCCGCCACGACCGCGATGTCCCCCGCGGTCTCCAGCACACCCCGGATACCGGCCCTGACCAGCTGTTCGTCGTCGGCGATGACAACGGAGATCACGTGACGTCCACTCCCTGCTCGAACACCGCGGTGACCGCGAACCCTCCGTCGTCCTGCGGCCCCCAGCTCAGCTGGCCGCCGCGGGTGCGCACCTCCGCGGCCAGGGTGGCGAGTCCCCGGCCGGTGCCGGTGCCGTGTGTCTCCGGTCGCCGTGCCGGTGGGCTGTTGCGGACCGTCAGCCGCGGCCTGCTCCGCACGACCTCGAACTCGACGACGACGTCGACCGGTCCGGCGTGCTTGTGGACGTTGGTCAGCGCCTCCTGCACCACGCGCCGCACGGCGTCGGACACCTCGGGCGGAAGAGCGTTCAGATCACCGGACAAGGCCGTCTTGACCCGCAGGCCCGCGCGGCAGGAGCTCTCGATGAGCTCGGCCACGGTCGCCGGCTGGGCGTCCAGCACACCGATGATCTGGCGCAGGTCCCGCATCGCCGCGCGGCTGGTACCACCGAGCAATCGCGCCGTCTCCGTGTCGGTACCGGTGAGCTCGAGCTTTCCCGCGTGCAGCGCGATCAGACTGAGCTTGTGACCCAGCACGTCGTGCATCTCCCGCGCGATCCGGTCACGTTCCCGTGCGACGGCCTGGTCCCGCTGCATCGCGACCATCTGCCGCGAGTGGCGCAGGTACACCCCGACCGCGAGCGGGAGCACGATCTGCAGCACCATGCCCGACGCGGCGACGGTGACGGAGAACGGTTCTTCGTCGTCCCACAGCGGGATCGCGAAGCCCGCCGAGGTCGCGACGGCCGCGAGCGTCCCCGGGACGACGCGGGCACGGGAGCCGACCGTGACGAGAGCGCAGAACACCGCCGCGAAGACGGAGCCGGGCGCCAGGACGTCGATCGAGGCGACCAGCACCGCCACGGCCGAGGGGAACTTCCTGCGCACCGCGAGCAGACCCGTGGCCGCGAATGTCCATTCCACCTCCTCGGCCCCGTACGCCCAGGTGAGATCGACGACGCCACACGCCACGACGACCGCGATGTCGGCGAGCAGGTCACGTCTTCGGCCGCTCAAGCCTCGCCAGCGCGTCTCGGCCCTCTTGACCACGGAACTGTTCACGACCACCGGATTCACTCTTCGACAGGCCAGTGTGCGGGTTCAGTCTCCGGGTGCGGCGAGATCGTCGAGCTTGCGGGTCAGCACAGCGCGTTCGCGTTCGTTGCCGCACAGCCGGACCGCGGTCTCGAGCTCCGCGCGTGCCTCGTCGAAGCGACCGAGACGGCGCAGCAGCTCGCCACGTACACCGGGCAGCTGGTGGGAGTCCTTGAACGCGTCGCCGGCGGCCAGTTCGTCGACGATCGGCAGCGCCGCCGCGGGTCCCCGGGCCATGGACACCGCGACCGCCCGGTTGAGCGCGACGACCGGGGACGGGGAGAGCCGGCCCAGCGCGTCGTAGAGCGCGACGATGCGGTTCCAGTCGGTCTCGGCCACCGACGGGGCCAGCGCGTGGCATTCGGCGATCGCGGCCTGCAGCCCGTAGTAGCCGTAACCGCGGCCGATGGCGGTGGCCTTGGCCAGCGCGGCACGGCCGCGGGCGATCGCGGAACGGTCCCAGCGGCGCCGGTCCTGGTCCTCCAGCAGCACGGTCTCGCCGTCGGGGCCGCGGCGGGCCGGGAAGCGGGCGGCGGTGAGCTCCAGCAGCGCGAGCAGGCTGTGCGCCTCGTGCTCCTCGGGCATCAGCCGCGACAGGATCCGCGCGAGCCGTTGGGCCTCTCCGGCGAGGTCCAGGCGGATGACCTCGTCACCGGAGCTGGCCGACGAGCCCTCGGTGAAGATCAGGTAGATGACGCTGAGCACCTGCGCGAGGCGGGCGGGGCGTTCGTCGGCCGGCGGCACCTCGAACGGCACGCCCGCGGCGCCGAGGGCCTTCTTGGCGCGGGTGATGCGGGCCTGCACGGTCGCGGTCGGCACCAGGAACGCCCGCGCGATCTCGTCGCTGGTCAGACCGCCGACCACGCGCAACGTCAGCGCCACACCGGCTTCCCGCGACAGCACCGGGTGGCAGGAGGTGAACATCAGGGCCAGCGTGTCGTCGTCGATCTGGTCGGGGTCCCACAGCACGTCGTCGGGCGCGGGTCCGGGTTCGGTGGCACCGGTCAGCGCGCCGCCCTCGGGCAGGTGGTGGGCGAGGGCGGCGTACTTCTCGTCACGGGTGCTGCGGCGGCGGAACGCGTCGATCGCGCGCCGCCGGCCGACCGTGAGCAACCACCCGGCCGGGTTGTCCGGCACGCCGTCGCGCGGCCAGGTCACCAGGGCCTCTGCCAGGGCTTCCTGGGCGAGGTCCTCGGCGAGCGAGAAGTCGCCGGTGTAGCGGGTGAGCGCACCGACGATCCTGGCGGAGTCGATGCGCCACACCGCGGCCACGGCCTTGCGTCCGGTGGGGTCGCTCATGGGCAGCTATCAGATCAGAGCTGACCGTTGGCCTCGCGCCAGGCCCGTTCCTTCTTGATCCACTCGTTGTCCTGCGGGAACTCGTCGATGGTCGGCACGCGGCGGATCTCGGTCTTGAAACCGGGACCGGTCAGCGGGGTGCGCTTGGCCCACTCGACGGCGTCCTCGATCGTGGGCACGTTGATCAGGTAGAAGCCGTTGAACAGCTCCTTGGTCTCGCCGTAGGGGCCGTCGGTGACCACGGGCGGTTCGGAGGAGAAGTCCACGACCACGCCTTCCTCGGCGGGCGCGAGGCCTTCGGCGGCGAGCAGGACACCGGCCTCGATCAGCTCCTCGTTGAACCGGCCCACGGTCTCCAGCATCTGCTCGAAGTCGACGGCGCCGAGCTTCTCCCAGGCGTCGGCCTCGGTCTGGCGCCAGATGAGCATGAACTTCATGTGGTGTCACTCCCCAGTGGGATCGGTGGGTCCGTTGTGGACCCTTTCACGCTCAGGTCGAACGGGCACACCGTTCGATCGACACACCCCCGGAAAAACGATGAACGGCGCATTTGTCCACCTGAGGTGAACGAATGCGCCGTTCATCGTGTGCGAGGCGCGGGGCTCAGGACTGGTCGTCGGGCTGGTGCAGCGACCGCGGCTGCTCGGCTTCCAGCTCCGGCACGGGCGAGGCGGCGGCCACCGAGCGCGCGGTGGTCAGCGGGCCGGGCACCTCCTTGCGCGCCACGGCCTCCGCGGCGGCGACGGCCTCGGCGACCTTCGGGTCGGGGGCGGTGTCGAACCAGTCGGCGATCGACTCGTCGTCGTCCTCCGGCTTGGGACGCGTGGCGTTGTCGGCAGGCGGTTCGTAGCGGAAGACGCCGTCGTCACCGGGCGCGCCGAGCATGCGGGCGAACCCTTCGAGGGCCTTGCCGTAGTCGGACGGGATCATCCAGACCTTGTTCGCGTCGCCCTGCGCCATCTGCGGCAGCGTCTGCAGGTACTGGTAGGCCAGCACCTCCGGGGTCGGCTTGCCGTCCTTGATCGCGCCGAAGACCTTCTCGATGGCCTTGGCCTGGCCCTGAGCCTGCAGGTAGCGGGCGGCGCGTTCACCCTGCGCGCGCAGGATCTGCGACTGCCGCTCGGCCTCGGCGGCGAGGATCGCGGCCTGCTTGGCGCCCTCGGCGGCGAGGATCTGCGACTGCTTCTGGCCTTCCGCGGTCTTGATCGACGACTCCCGCTGGCCCTCGGCGGTGAGGATCATGGCGCGCTTCTCGCGGTCGGCGCGCATCTGCTTCTCCATCGAGTCCTGAATGGACGGTGGCGGGTCGATGGACTTGAGCTCGACGCGGGCCACGCGCAGGCCCCAGCGGCCGGTCGCCTCGTCGAGTACACCGCGCAGCTGGCCGTTGATGTGGTCGCGGGAGGTCAGCGTCTCCTCCAGGCTCATGCCACCGACGAGGTTGCGCAGTGTCGTGATGGTGAGCTGCTCGACACCGACGATGTAGTTGGAGATCTCGTACACCGCGCTGCGCGGGTCGGTGACCTGGAAGTAGACGACCGTGTCGATGGACACCGTCAGGTTGTCCTGGGTGATCACCGGCTGCGGAGGGAACGACACGACCTGCTCGCGCAGGTCGATGCGGGCCCGCACCTTGTCGATGAACGGCACGATGATGTTCAGGCCGGGTGCCGCGGTGGTGCGGAAGCGGCCGAGGCGTTCGATGACGGCGGCCTGCGCCTGCGGGATGACCAGCACCGACTTGATGGCGATGGTCAGCACGAAGAGCGCAATGACGGCCACGACCACAGCGGTGATCGGGTCCAACTCGGTTCACATCCTTCTGGGTCACACAGCCGCTATGACCACGGCGGTCGCACCCGAGATCTCGACAACGGTGACGGCTTCGCCTTCTTCGACCACGGACCCGTCGAGGGTGCGCGCGCTCCAGGTGTCGCCGCCGATCTTCACCTGCCCGCCGTGCTCGTCCACCCGCGACACCGCGATGGCCTTGCCGCCGAGCAGCGCCTCGTGGTGCATCTTGATCCCCGAGCCGAGCAGCCTCCTCTTCACGAACGGCCTGGCTCCGACGATCAGGCCGACCGACGAGGCCGCGAACACGAGCACGCTGACCAGGTCGGCGGCGCCCAGTGCCGACACGCCGGCCGCGGCCAGTGCGGCGGCGCCGAGCATGACCAGCACGAAGTCGCCGGAGAGAACCTCGGCGACGACGAGCAGTATCCCGACGATCAGCCAGATCAGCGCGGCCATGCGCCCATACATACACCAACGGGGAGCACCCGGCTCCGAGATTCACCGTGCTGGGCCCCCGACCGTAACAAAATCGATCATCCGCCGATGTCGAATCCCGGATCGGCCGTTCGTGTAGCCCGCGACACGATGTTATTGACGAAGGGGTTACGGCGATGCGTTCGATCTCCGCGACGATGTTCATGACGCTCGACGGTGTGGTGCAGGGCCTGGGGCGCGCCGACGAGGACACCCGCGGCGGCTTCACCCGCGGCGGCTGGGGCGGCCGCTACCAGGACGAGGTGCTCGCTCAGGAGATGGGCAAGGGCATGGCGCGGGCCGGTGCGATGCTGTTCGGGCGGCGGACCTGGCAGGACTTCATCGGCGCGTGGGCGACGGCGACCGACGGCAACCCGTTCACCGCGCACATGAACGCGGTCACCAAGTACGTGGTCTCCCGCAGCCTCGGCGACGCCGGCGCGTGGCAGAACTCGGTGCTGCTGCGCGGCCTCGACGACGTCGCGGCGCTCGACGGAGACCTGTCGATCGTCGGCAGCGCGGCGCTGGTGCGCTCGCTGCACGCGGCCGGGCTGCTCGACCACTGCACACTGGTGATCCACCCGCTGACGCTGGGCACCGGCACCCGGTTGTTCGAGGGGCCGGCGCCGCTGACCGAGTTCGAGCTGACCGGCTGCGTCACCACCGGCAAGGGTGTGATCATCGCCGGCTACACGCGGGTCAGTCCTGCCCGGCGGTGACGAAGTCGATCAGCCGCTCGACGGCGCCGAGCAGGTCGGACTCGATGTCGCGGTAGCTGCTGACGGCACCGAGGACGCGCTGCCAGCCCTCCCAGGTCTCGCCCCAGCCGAGCTCGGCGCACACGCCTTCCTTCCAGGGGACGTTCCTGGGGATCACCGGCCACGCCTCGATCCGCAGTGCCCGGGGTTTGACGGCCTGCCAGATGTCGACGTAGGGATGCCCGGTGACCAGGACGTTGTCGTCGTGGATCTGCTCGACGATCCGCTGCTCCTTGGAGCGGGCGACGAGGTGGTCGACCAGCACGCCCAGGCGGCGGTGCGGCGCGGTGCCGAACTCGGCGATGCGCTCCGGCAGCTCGTCGACGCCGTCGAGCGGCTCCACGACGATGCCCTCGACGCGCAGGTCGTGTCCCCAGACGCGTTCGACGAGCTCGGCGTCGTGCTTGCCCTCGACCCAGATGCGGCTGGCCTTGGCGGTCTGCGCGCGCAGGCCTTCGACCCGGACGGAGCCGGACGCGCTGATGCGGGGTTGTTGTTTTTGTGGCGCGGGTTTGACGAGGGTGACCGGCTGGCCGTCGACGAGGAACCCGGCGGGGCGCAGCGGGAACAGGCGGTGGCGGCCGTGGCGGTCCTCCAGCACGACCTGGCCGTGCTCGAACTTCACGACGGCGCCGCAGAAACCGCTGGCGGGGTCCTCGACGACGAGGCCGGGCTCGGCGGGGATCTCGGGGACCTTCTTGCGCTTGGGGGTGGAGAGGACGTCGCGGCCGTAGTCGTGGGAACGCACGGTCGCAAACCCTAGCCGTAGAAGGGTTTGAAGGCGGTGAGCCACTCCTGCACGCGGTCGAGGTCGACGTCGGCGCCGTGCAGGTCGTGGCCGTCGTGGACGAAGTCCATCCAGTCGAACGCCGGGTCGCCGGCGTGGGCGCGCGGGTCGATGGCGACCGGGCCGCGGGGGCCTTGCAGGACGTTGCCGGGGTGCATGTCGCCGTGCAGCAGGACCGGCGTGACGTTGTCCTCGGCGAGTTTGCGGGCGAGGTGGTGCTCGGTGGCGTGGTAGGTGCCGGTGCGGCGGGTCAGCAGCGTCTCGAACAGGAAGTCGACGCGGGCGCCGAGCGGCGGGAAACCGGCCGGGTTCGCGGTGTCGTGCAGCTGGGGCAGGACGCGGGTGGGCTCGTCGGCGGGGGTGCCGGGGGTGATCCGTTCGAGCAGCAGCGCGCCGCGGGCGAGGTCGGTGTCGAGCAGGTCGGCCATCGCGGGCGTGCCGGCCCAGGCGGTGAGGGCGCGGGCTTCGAGTGCGGCGACGTCGTGGTCGGGGGTCACCTTGAGCACGGCGGTGGTGCACAGGAAGGTGGCGCCGGTGCCGCCGGGCACGTGCTCGACGAGGGTGAGGTCCCAGCGGGCGGTGAGGGTGGCGACCAGGTCGGGCAGCGCGTCGATCCACGTGGTGACGTCGTGGCCGAACCGTCGGATGAGCCGGGACCTGGCGTGCTCGTCGATCACCGGGTTCAGGTTAGCGAGCCGGCCGCGGCCTGGCGGCGGAACTGGTGGTCGGCCAGTGCCGGGAGCCAGAACGCGTTGGCGCCGAAGCAGGTGGTGAGCAGCCGCAGGTCCGCGCCCTGCCGTCGACGACCCACCTGTTGACCGGCAGCAGCGGGACGGGCCAGCCGGCCACGACGAGCCGGTCGCACACGAGGCGTTGCGGGCGGCCGCCGTCGTTGTCGACGATCACCGCGGGGGTGCGGGGACGGTCAGTAGGTGACGGTGATGGACCGCTGTGGCCCGTCGATGCGGACGGTGCCGCCGACAGGGATGACGAGTTGCGGGTCGGTGTGGCCGAGGTCGACGTCGAACACGATCATCGTCTCGGGCGCGTACTGGCCGAACGCCCGGAGCACCGCGGCGCGCTGCCGCGCGGTGTAGGTGGCGCGGTCGGTGGTCTGGTTGTCGAACGACCACGACTTGGCGCGGCCGACCATGACCGCCGCGAACCGCTGCAGCAGGCCGCGTTCGCCCATGTTGCGCAGGATCCGGTAGACCTCGACGTCGGAGGGCATCTCCTCGGAGGTCTCGAAGAAGAAGATGGCGCCGTCGTAGTGCTCGGGCGGCTTGATCTCCCGGTCGGCCATCATCAGCCACGACAGGATCTCCAGGTTGCCGCCCCACGACGGGCCCTGCGCCGTGTAGCTGGGCTGGTGCCAGATCCAGCCACCGCTGGGGTCGAGCCGGGGTTCGCCGGCGAAGGTCGCCTCGTCCTCCCAGGGGTCCTCCCGGTCGCCGTAGGCGGTGCTCTCGGCCAATGCGTACTCGCCGGGAGTGAACAGCGCGGCCCGCAGCGAGGCGGCGGTGGCCGGGTGCATCGCGCCGGGGCGGCCGAACTGGACCATGACGCAGCCGCCGGAGAAGCCCACGATGCCGCGGTGGGCGAGCCACAGCAGCAGGTTGGTGTTGTCGCTGTAGCCGAAGAACGGCTTGGGGTTGGCGGTGATCAGCTCGGCGTCCAGGTGCGGCAGGACGGTGATCTGGTCGTCGCCGCCGATGGAGGCGATCACGGCCTTGACGGTGGGGTCGGCGAACGCGGCGTGCAGGTCGGCGGCGCGTTCCCGCGGGGTGGCGCCCATCGTGCGGGTCGTCGGGTATTCGACCGGGTCGAGGCCGAATTCGGTCCTCAGCCGCCGCAGACCGAGTTCGTGGGGCAGCGGGAAACGACCCGGCAGGCCCGCCGACGGGGACACGATGGCGACGCGGTCGCCTGGCCGGGGTTTGGGCGGGTTGATCAACGGCATGGTCGCCGAGCGTAGTGACGGTGTGCCGGTCGAGCAGCGGAATTGGCCCCGCACCAGCGCAGCGGGGCGTGGCGGTGAGCCCACGCGCGGATCTCTTCCAGTTCGCTCACCGGGCTGACGCTGGGGGGACGGTCAGAAAGCGGGCCAGGGAATGGCGGGCCAGTCGCCGGAGGGCTCGGGGTAGATGCCCTCGGCCAGCAGTTTGTCGGTGCGCTCCCCCACGGCCCTGACCTCGGCGCGGGTGAGGTGGTCGTGCAGGGACTCGCCCAGCGCGCCGTCGAGCGCGGATCTCAGCCGGCGCAGCGACTCCAGGACCGGGGCGGGCAGTGGTTCGCGGGCCCAGCCCCACAGCACGGTGCGCAGCTTGGGTTCGGTGTGCAGGCAGATGCCGTGGTCGACGCCGTAGACCGAGCCGTCGACGGCGTGCAGGACGTGGCCGCCTTTGCGGTCGGCGTTGTTGACCACGACGTCGAACGCGGACATGAGCGCGATGCGCGGGTGGTCGGCGTGCACGAGGACGGCGGGGTCGCCGAAGCGGTCGTGGGCGTGGAAGACGGGGATCCAGCCCGGTTTGACGTCGTCGACACCGACGATGTCGACCAGTTCGTCCTCTTCGCGGGTGTCGACCCACAGCTGGACCATGCCGGAGCCGAACGGGCCCGGCCGCAGCACGGTCGGGGGCACGAGGTCGAGCCCGGCCGCGGCGGAGATCAGGTAGGTGGCCACCTCGCGGCCCGCGAGCGTGCCGTCGGGGAAGTCCCACAGGGGGCGTTCGCCGCGCACGGGCTTGTAGACGCACTGGGCGTCGACGCCGTCCATGCTGATCTTGCAGAACAGCGTGGCGTTGGAGGCGTCGACGAGCCGGCCCTCGACCTCGATGCGGCCGTGCGTCAGCAACTCCAGGGCCGCGGCGGTGTCCACGTCAGTCTTCTTCGGTGCGGCGGTAGCCGTTCTGCCGCGGGCAGATGTGGCCGTCCGGGTCGAGCGGTTCGGCGCACAGGGGACACGGTTTGCGGCCGGCGTTGACGACGCGGTCGGCGCGCTCGGCGAACGCGCGGGCCGCGGACGGCGAGAGGAACACCCGCACGGCGTCGGGACCTTCCTCGGTGTCGTCGAGCACGACGGCTTCGTCGACCTCCTCCTCGGAGATCGCGAGGAGCTCGATCACGACGGCCTTGGACTCGGCGTCCCACCCGAGCCCCATGGTGCCGACGCGGAACTCCTCCTCGACGGGCACGTCGAGCGGTTCGGTGTCGAGGTCGTCCGGCGGCGCGTCTTCCGGCACGTCGGTGCCGAAGCGGCGGTGGACCTCCTCGAGCAGCGAGCCGATGCGCTCGGCGAGGACCTGGACCTGCTGCTTTTCCAAGGCGACGCTGATCAGCCTGCTCTGCTCGGAGGCCTGCAGGTAGAAGGTGCGGTCGCCGGGCTGCCCGACGGTTCCTGCGACGAACCGGTCGGGTGCGCGGAATACGTGGATGACACGAGCCATGGCCCTTACGACCCTAGGCCACGCGGAGATCGTCGGCAGGTCCTCCCCCACCAAACACTCCGCGTATAGGGTCGGGTTGTGGTGAAGATCGCTTCGTACGGGACCTGGGAATCGCCGATCACAGCCGGCGACACCTCGAAACCGGGCGGTGGGTTCCAGTGGGCCGACCTGCACGGCGAGCGGGTGTGGTGGGCGGAGAGCCGGCCGGCCGAGGGCGGCAGAGTGGCGCTGGTGCGCGACGGTGTGGACGTGCTGCCCGCTCCGTGGAACGCCCGCAACCGGGTGCACGAGTACGGCGGCCGGCCGTTCGCGGTGCTGTCCGACGACCGGGTGGCGTTCACGCACTGGGACGACCAGCGCGTCTACGTGTTCGACCCGGACGCGCCCGCGCCGACGCCGTTGACGCCGGAGCCCGAGCGGCACCACGGGGTGCGCTACGCCGACCTGTCCGCGGGTCCGGACGGCGAGGTGTGGTGCGTGCGGGAGACGATCACCGGTGACGCGCGCACCGACGTGCGCCGCGACCTGGTCGCGATCACCCCTGAGGGCGAGGTGCGGGTGCTCGGCGCCTCGCACCACTTCATGACCGGCCCGAAGATCAGCCCGGACGGCACGAAGTTCGCGTGGATCGGCTGGAACCACCCGCAGATGCCGTGGGACGGCACCGAGCTGTGCGTGGCCGAGGTCGGCTCGACCGGGCACCGGGTCGTGTCGGGGTCGCAGACCGAGGCAGTGTGCCAGTTCGAGTGGGAGGGCGACTCCCTGCTGGCGCTGACCGACCCGGACGGCTGGTGGAACCTGTTCCGGGTGAGCCTGGACGGGTCGCGCCGCAACCTCGCGCCGTGCTCCGAGGAGCTGGGCGGCCCGATGTGGCGGCTGGGCAACCGCTGGTTCGCGCCGCTGTCGCCCGGCCGGTACCTGGTGGTGCGGTCGGGGCATCTGGCGGTGCTGGACGAGCGCAGCGCGACGGTGACCGACGTGCAGACCGACCTGCCGACGTGGGCGCCGGACCTGTCGGTGCGCGACGGCGTGGTGGTCTGCGGCGCGGCCGGGCCGACCCGAGAGTTCGCGGTGGTGCGCCTGGACCTGTCCAACGGCGAGCTGACCTACCTGACCGGTGGCGAGCCGTCCCCGCAGGACGCCTACCTGCCGGAGCCGGTGGAGCGGATGTTCGGCGAGATCCCCGCGTACGTGTACCCGCCGTCCAACCCGGACTTCGCGGCACCGGAGGGCGAGCTGCCGCCGTACGTGGTGCACGTGCACGGTGGCCCGACGGGGCGGGCGTTGCCGAAGCTGGACCTCGACATCGCCTACTTCACCAGCCGCGGCATCGGTGTGGTGGCGGTGAACTACGGCGGTTCGACCGGCTACGGGCGGGCGTTCCGGGAACGGCTGCGCGAGCAGTGGGGTGTCGTGGACGTGGAGGACTGCGCGTTCGTGGCGCAGCAGCTCGCGAAGGAGGGCACGGCGGACCCGCAGCGGCTGGGCATCCGGGGCGGCTCGGCGGGTGGCTGGACGTCGGCGGCGTCGCTGACCTCGACGGACGTGTACCAGTGCGGGATGGTGGCGTTCCCGATCCTGGACCTGAAGGGCTGGACGTCCGAGGGCGGCGAGACCCACGACTTCGAGTCCCGTTACGTGGAGGGCCTGGTCGGCCGGCTGCCCGAGGCCGAGGACCGCTACCGGGACCGGTCGCCGTCGAGCAGGGCGCGGTCGGCGTCGGGCCCGGTGCTGCTGCTGCAGGGCCTGGAGGACGAGATCTGCCCGCCGGAGCAGGCGGACCGGTTCGCCGCGGACCTGGCGGGCTCGGGCATCCGGCACGCCTACCTGAGGTTCGCCGGCGAGCAGCACGGGTTCCGCAAGGCCGAGAACATCAAGGCCGCGCTGGAGGCGGAGCTGTCGTTCTACGGACAGGTCTTCGGGTTCACCCCGCCCGGTGTGCCCGTGCTCGAACTGTCCGAGTGAGCCGCGTGCTGCGCGCGGGTGACCGGGTCGCGCTGGTGTCCCCGGCCGGCCCGGCCCTGCCCGAGAAGGTCGCGGCGGGGGTGGCGGTGCTGCGCTCGTGGGGCCTGGAGGTCACCACACCTGTGGTGGCGTCGTGGTCGCTGCCTTATCTGGCCGGCTCGGACAACGCGCGCGCTGCGGAGTTCGTGTCGGCCTGGTGCTCGGACGTGGCCGCGGTGGTGTGCGTGCGGGGCGGCTACGGATGTCTGCGGATGACCGATTTGGTGCCGTGGAAGGACCTGCCGCCGCGGGTGTTCGTGGGCTCGTCGGACGTGACGGTGCTGCACACGGAGCTGAACCAGGTGGGTCTGCCGACGGTGTTCGGGCCGATGCCGGGCACCTCGGACTTCGTCGACGACCCGGTGGCGCAGCAGCGGCTGCGGGCGTTGCTGTTCGAGGGCACGTCGTCGTGGACGGCCGGAACGGCTGTGGTGGCGGGGACCGCGCGTGGGGTGCTCACGGGCGGCAACGCGGCGTTGCTGGCGGCGGGGGTGGGCGGGCCGCGGTGGGCCCCGCCGGTCGGCGGGGCGATCGCGTTGCTGGAGGACGTCGGCGAGGAGCCCTACCGGCTGGACCGGATCCTGACGCAGCTGCTGCGGGCGGGGTGGTTCGAGCCGGTGTCGGGGATCGTGCTGGGGTCGTGGACGGGCTGCGGGGACGTGGCGTCGGTGCTGTGGGACCGGTTGTCCGGGCTGGAGGTGCCGATCCTGGGCGACTTCGGGTTCGGGCACTGCGCCGGGCAGTGGTCGCTGCCGCTGGGTGTGGCGGCGGAGCTGGACGCCTCGGCGGGGACGCTGACGCTGCTGCGGGCGTGACGACGGAGCTCACCGCCTCAGCGCGAAGCCGCGCCGAACGCCCGGCCAGAGTACGCGGGGAGCTTTCGTACTCTCCTGGAGTACGCGGGGGCCCTGCGTACAACCCAACAGCAGGGAGCGCCGGTGCCGTGCGTGCCGCTGGGCGTGGTCGTCCGGCGCTGTCGTGGACGCGCGGATGCCTCAGGCGCGGCGTTGACGTTGCTGCAGCCGTGCCTGGGCGTCGAGCCGCACCTGGTCGGTCTGCTCGCTGATCGCCGCGATGCGTTCGGCGAGCCCCGGATGCTCGTCGCGCAACGCGGGGACGGCCTCGGCCAGCGGTGCGAGCAGGCCGGCCGCGTCCTCGCCGCCGAGGGCCTGTTGCACGGCGTCGTCGTGCGGGCCGACCTGGGCGGCGAGCATGCGCAGCACGCCCGCGTTGCGCCGTGCCCAGGCGGCGACGGCCTTGTCTCCCGCGCGCCGGTCGCGTTCGGCCTGCACGCGTTCGTCGCCGGTGCCGGACTCGCCGGTGCGCCGGACGCGCAGGTAGCGCTTCTCCGCGGCCTGGCGGCTGGCGACGCCCAGTGCCGGGGCGAGGTCGGCCCAGCTGGTGCCCAGGGCGCGGGCGGCCTCGATGAGCTGGGGTTCCCAGCCGGACAGCTCGTCGCGCAGCTCGCGCAGCAGCATGAGCGCGGCCAGGACCTGGGTCGCGTCGCCGGGTGAGGCGGCCGCAGCGCGCACGGTTTCGTAGTCGTTTCGAGGGTCGTTCGTCATGTCGTCCTTCCGATGACGGCCGTCACTTGTCATCGTTCCGACGACATGCTACAACGGTGGTGCAGCGCATTGACAGTCCAACGAGGGATATCAGGAGGTGTCAGATGTTGATGCGCACTGACCCGTTCCGTGAGCTGGACCGGCTGACGCAGCAGGTGTTCGGGACTCCGGGGACGTGGTCGCGGCCGACGGCGATGCCGATGGACGCCTTCCGCGACGGCGAGCAGTTCGTGGTGTGCTTCGATCTGCCGGGTGTGACGCCGGACGCGATCGAGCTCGACGTCGAGCGCAACGTCCTGACGGTCAAGGCGGAGCGCCGCCCGGTGGGCAAGGACGTCGAGATGCAGGTGTCGGAGCGGCCGCTGGGTGTGTTCTCGCGGCAGCTGTTCCTCGGTGACACCCTCGACACCGACCACATCGACGCCAGCTACGACGCGGGTGTGCTGACGCTGCGGATTCCGATCGCGGAACGCGCGAAGCCCCGCAAGATCGCGATCACCTCGGGTGAGGAAGCGCCGAAGCAGATCGACGCGTGATCCACCCGGCGGGCGGCGGCCGACCGGGTGACGGCAGGTAGGCTTCCGCCCGCCATGAGACCCCAGCCTCAGTGGGCGGCGTTAGACGTCTACGCGTCCAACTCCGACCTCTACGCCGATCCCCGACTGGTGGAACGGGTGGACTACCGGCGTCGCTTCAGGCGGCACCGGCCCCGCACGCCGTCCGTCGTCCTCGCCCCGCACGGCGGTGGCATCGAGGTCGGCACGTCGGAACTGTGTCTCGCGATCGCGGGCTATCACCCGTCCACGCGGGTGCCGATCGGCCAGACGCACGACTACTGGATGTTCGAGGGCCTGCGGTCGGTCGCGAACGACGAGCTGCACGTGACCTCGTCGAACTGCGACGACCGCGTGGCCCGCGACCTGGTGTCCGGCGCCTCCTACGCGTTGGGCCTGCACGGGTGCACGGCCGCGGCGGCCGGCTTGGAGGACCACGACCGGGCGGTGCTGGTCGGCGGCCGGGACGGGTTGCTGCGCATGGAGCTGCTGGCGGCGTTGCGGCGGGCCGGGTTCCACACGATCGACGCGGTGGACCACCCGATACTGGGAGGCTTCGACCGGTCGAACATCGCGAACCGGACGCGGTCGCGGCAGGGCGGGCAGCTGGAGCTGACCACTCCCCTGCGGGCGGCGATGTTCGAGGAGAACTCGCGGTCGGACCGGCGGCACACGACGACCGAGGTGTTCTGGGGGTTCGTGCACGCCTGCCGGGCGGCGCTGGCGGCGCGGGAAGCGTTGAGCAACTGATCTCCGCGAGCCGCTCAGGCGCCGGGGCCGACCTCGGGATGTGTGAACCGCACGGGCTTGCCCAGCGACCGGGCGTAGGCGATCTCGGCTCGGGTGCTGTCTCCGAGGTAGTCGCCGACCACGAGCACCTCGTCAGCGAGCCGGATCTTCGCCCGGTGCAGGTCGTCGAGCCGGACCTTCAGCGCCTCGGCCCCGGCGGGATCGGACCAGAGCTCGTGCGGTGACTTCAGGTCGCAGCCCGGTTTGACGACGATCCGTCCGGCCGCGGTCTCCCGCAGATCGGCCTCGGTCATCTCGGTCATGAAGCGGGTGGAGCCGCAGATCGCGACGATCTGCGGGAGGCCGAGCTGCTTCTTCGCCTCGGCGAGCTGCTCCTCGGGGGTGGGCACCGGTTCCTCCTGGAACAGATCATCTGGCACAACTGACCTCTGCGCGGGGTCCGCGGTCCGTAGCCTGCCCGGTCATGGGGACTTCCAGACGTGTGTTTCTCGGGTTGGTGGCGGCGACGCCGTTGCTGACGCGTGTGGTGCCGGCGCGTGCGGCCGGTTATGCCTCCTACAGCGAGATCTACCGTGATCCGGGGTTGCGGGAGGGCGTGGACTGGGGCCGGCGGATGCTGCGGCACCAGGCGTTCGGGCGGACGGTGGTGTTCGCGCCGCACGGCGGCGGGATCGAGACCGGGACGTCGGAGCTGTGCCTGGCCGTGGCGGGCTATCACCCGGCGACGCTGCAGGCCTCGGGCGCGGTGTGCGACTACTGGATGTTCGAGGGGTTGCGGTCCTCGGGCAACTCCGAGCTGCACGTGACCTCGACCGGTTGCGACGACCATTACGCGCAGTCGCTGGCGGCGGGCGCGTTCAACGCGGTGGCGCTGCACGGGTGCACGGTCACGGAGGCTGAGCGGAACTGGCGGACGTTGCCGGACCAGGCGTGTGCGCTGGTGGGCGGCGCGAACGCGGACTTGCGCGGGCGGGTGATCTCGGCGCTGACCGGTGCGGGGATGTCGGCGGTGGACGCGTCGACGCATCCGACGCTGGACGGCGGGGACCCGGACAACATCGTGAACCGGACGTTGCTGGACGCGGGCGTGCAGGTGGAGATGACCACGCCGTTGCGGGGCGGGATGTTCACCACGAACACCGCGGCGCAGCGCAAGAACACGACGACGCAGCTGTTCTGGGACTTCGTGGGCGCGATGCGGTCGGCGGTCGCGGGCCTGGAGGCGACGCAGGAGATCCTCTAGGCGAGAAACGAGGGGCGGCCCGGGATCGGTCCGCCCCTGCGTCGTTTCTAGAGGTACTTCTTGAGTTCCCGCTTGGCCAGCGACATGCGGTGGACCTCGTCGGGGCCGTCGGCGATGCGCAGGGTGCGGGTGGCGGCCCACAGCTCGGCGAGCGGGGTGTCCTGGCTGACGCCGGCGCCGCCGTGGGCCTGGATGGCCTTGTCGATGACCCATTCGGTCATCAGCGGGGTGCCGATCTTGATGGCCTGGATCTCGGTGTGGGCGCCCTTGTTGCCGACGGTGTCCATCAGCCACGCGGTCTTGAGCACGAGCAGGCGGGCCTGTTCGATGCGGACGCGGGACTCGGCGATCCACTCGTGCACGACGCCCTGGGCGGCGATGGGCTTGCCGAACGCCACGCGGGACGAGGCGCGCCGGCACATGAGTTCGAGGGCGCGTTCGGCCATGCCGATCAGGCGCATGCAGTGGTGGATGCGGCCTGGGCCGAGGCGGGCCTGGGCGATGGCGAAGCCCTCGCCCTCGCCGGCGATCAGGTTGGAGGCCGGGACGCGGACGTCGTCGAAGACGATCTCGGCGTGGCCGCCGTGCGCGTAGTCCTGGTAGCCGAAGACGCTCATGGCGCGCTTGACGGTGATGCCGGGGGTGTCGCGCGGGACGAGGATCTGCGACTGCTGGCGGTGGCGGTCGGCGGAGGGGTCGGTCTTGCCCATCACGATGAAGATGGCGCAGTTGGGGTTCATCGCGCCGGAGGACCACCACTTGCGGCCGTTGATGACGTAGTCGTCGCCGTCGCGTTCGATGCGGGTGGCGATGTTGGTGGCGTCGGAGGAGGCGACGTCGGGTTCGGTCATGCAGAACGCGGAGCGGATCTCGCCGTCGAGCAGGGGCTGCAGCCACTGCTTCTTCTGTTCGTCGGTGCCGAACATGGCCAGGACTTCCATGTTGCCGGTGTCCGGTGCGGCGCAGTTGAGCGCCTCGGGGGCGAGGTGGGGGCTGCGGCCGGTGATCTCCGCCAGGGGCGCGTACTGCAGGTTGGTCAGGCCCGCGCCGTGCTCGGCGTCGGGCAGGAACAGGTTCCACAGGCCCTGTTTGCGGGCTTCGGCCTTGAGCTGTTCGAGGATCGGCTGGCGTTCCCACGGGTCGGCGGCGTCGTGCAGCTGCTGTTCGAGCACCGCTTCGGCCGGGTAGACGTGCTCATCCATGAAGGTGAGCAGCTTGGTGCGCAGTTCTTCGGTCTTGGCGTCGTAGGCGAAGTCCATGTCAGAGCTCCTTGTGGGCCGCGGCGAGACCCTGCCGCACGAGGGGGACGGTGAACGCGCCGAGCTTCTCGAAGCCGGCGCCGACGGTCTTGCCGCCGGCGAAGCGGTAGTGGATGCCTTCGACGATGACGGCGAGCTTGAAGTAGCCGAAGGCGATGTACCAGCCCAGGCCGGAGGTGTCGGTGCCGGTGCGGGCGGTGTAGCGGGCGACTAGCTCGTCGGGGGTGAGGAAGCCGGGCATCGACGGGACGCTGCCGGTGATGGGGTCGTTGTCCACGCCCAGGCCGGCCCAGTAGACGTAGAGCAGGCCGAGGTCGGCGAGCGGGTCGCCGAGGGTGGCCATCTCCCAGTCCAGGACGGCGCTGATCTGCAGGGGGTCGGGGGTGACGAGGGCGTTGTCGAGGCGGTAGTCGCCGTGGATGATCGCGGCCCGCGGCGAGCCTGGGACGGTGTCGGCGAGCTTGTCGCGCAGTTCGTCGATGCCGGGCAGGTCGCGGCTGCGGGAGGCGTCGAGCTGCTTGCCCCACCGCGTGACCTGGCGGGCGAGGAACCCGTCGGGGCGGCCGAAGTCCTGCAGGCCGACGGAGGCGGGGTCGACGGAGTGCAGGTCGGCGAGCACGTCGACGAGCCGCTCCGACAGCGTGCGCGCCTGGTCGGGGGTGAGCCACGGGCACTGCGACCGTTCGCGCAGGGCGGCGCCGGGCATCTCCGACATGAGGTAGAACGGCGCGCCGATGACGGAGGTGTCCTCGACGAGCCGGTGGGCGTGCGGCACGGGCACCGAGGTGGGCTCGAGGGCGGAGATGACGCGGAACTCGCGGGCCATGTCGTGGGCGGTGGCCAGCACGTGGCCCAGCGGCGGGCGGCGCAGGACCCAGCGGTGGGTGCCGTCGGTGACGCGGTAGGTGAGGTTGGAGCGGCCGCCGGGGAACAGTTCGCCGGTCAGCGGTCCTGTGCCCAGATGCGTGGCGAGCGCCAACAGGTCGAGGCCGGGGAGGTCGGTCACAGGTTCACTCCGAGGGTGGCGAGGTGGGCGCGGGTGTCGTCGACGCCGGTGTGGCGGAAGGCGTGCATGCCGACGGCCTGGGCGGCGTCGACGTTGACCGGGGCGTCGTCGAAGAACACGGTGCGGCCGGGTGTGACGCCGATGCGGTCGAGGGTGTGGTGGTAGATGCGCTCGTCGGGTTTGCGCAGGCCGACGCGGCCGCTGATCACGACGGTGTCGAACAGCTCGATGAGCAGGTCTTTCGGGTAGCCCTCGCCCCAGCTGTTGGACAGCAGCGCGGTGTGCAGGCCGGCGGTGCGGGCCTTGCGGACGAGCTCGACCATCGCCGGGTCGGGGGTGGCGCCGCCGAACATGCGCCGCAGCAGCCCGTCGTCGTCGACCCTCGCGCCGGTGGTGGTGATCAGCTCAGCGGCGAGCAGGCGTTCGAACTCGCGCACCGTCAGCTCGCCGGTCTCCAGGCGGAACACGGGGTTGTCGGGCAGCGCGTCGCGGCTCATCCACTCGCGCATGATCCGGCCGTAGACCTGCCGGTCGATGGCCTCGGCGTGCAGCCAGGCGCCGACGAACTCGGGCACGGAGACCGTCATGACGCCGCCCCAGTCGAAGACGAGCGCGTCGACGAGCGGAAGTGTTGTGTCACCCACGGAACGGAGGGTACCGACCGGTCGGTATGTCGGCAACCGGTGATCGGAACCGTCTACTTCCGGTGACCGGATCAGTTGACCTTCAGCCGTTTCATCCCCTTGCCACCCTCGCTACGTTTGAGGTCGAAGGGGGTCAAACAACTCATGTCCAGAACGCTGACGGTGGCCGCGGCCGCCGCGATGACACTCGCCTTCCTCCAGGTCCCCGCCGCGCACGCCGCGGGCGGCGGCCAGGTCGTCCAGACCGACAAAGGTGCCGTGTCCGGCACCGTGACCAGCACTTACCGCACGTTCGGCAACATCCCGTTCGCCGCACCGCCCGTCGGCGCGAACCGGTGGCGCGACCCGCAACCGGTGACACCGTGGCAGGGCGTGCGGGACGCGACCAAACCGAGCCCGGACTGCGCGCAGACCCCGCAGCTCGGCCAGCCGTCCTCGGAGGTCGAGGACTGCCTCTACCTCAACGTCACGACGCCGGCGGCACCGTCGGCCCGGCCGCGGCCGGTGATGGTGTGGATCCACGGCGGCGGGTTCACCAGCGGCGCCGCGAGGCTGTACGACGCGCGGCGGCTCGCGACGAAGACCGGCGCCGTCGTGGTGACGATCAACTACCGGCTGGGGGCGTTCGGGTTCTTCGGCTACCCCGGCCTGCCCGGTTCGGGCGCGTTCGGGATCGCCGACCAGCAGGCGGCACTGAAGTGGGTGCACCGCAACGCCCGCGCGTTCGGCGGCGACGTCGGCAACGTGACGATCTTCGGCGAGTCCGCCGGCGGCCTGAGCGTCTGCGCCCAGCTGGCCTCCCCCACCGCGGCGGGGCTGTTCCACAAGGCGATCATCCAGTCCGGCGCTTGCGGCCTGACGACACCTTCGGCGCCGGGCAAGTTCGTGACGTTGTGGAAGCCGCGGGCCGAGGTCGAGAAGGCCGGTGCCGCGCTGTCGCTGGGCTGCCAGGACATCGCGTGCCTGCGGGCGTTGCCGGTGGCGACGCTGCTGCAGGTGCACGACCAGTTCGCGTTCCCCGCGTACGACACCCGTGTGCTCCCGGTCGACCCCGCGGTCGCGCAGCGGACCGGCCGGATGCACCGGGTACCCACGATGGTGGGGTCCACGCACGACGAGTTCACCCTGTTCACGGGCCTGCTCGAACCGGCGCCGGTGCCGGACGCGCAGTACCGGCCGAGGGTGGCCGCGTGGTTCGGGGAGGACGTCGCCGACCGCGTCGTCGCACGCTATCCGCTCAACGGCAACGGCGACGCCCGTGACGAGATCGCCGCCGCGATGACGGACAGGTCGTGGGCCTGCACGACCCACGACACGCGTCAGCAGCTGGGCCACCGCACCGCGGTGCCGGGCTACGAGTTCGCCGACGCCACCGCACCGGTGTTCTTCCCCGGCCTGCCACCGTTCCCCGGCGGGTACCGGGCCTTCCACGGCTCGGAGCTGCCGTACCTGTTCGACCTGGGCACGACGCTGACGCCGGCACAGCGCGAGCTGTCCGACTACATGATCACGGCGTGGGGACGCTTCGCCCGCACCGGCGATCCCGGCTGGCGTTCGGCGGTGCAGTCGCTGGCACCCGGAGCAATCAAGGGCACCGATTTCGCCCGTGATCACCAGTGCGCGTTCTGGTCGTCCATCCTGTAGCGCATGCCCGGCTACCGCGAGCTCGCCCGCGACGGTGAGTTCCGCGCCCTGTTCACCGCGCACGTGGTGTCGGTGGCCGGGGACCAGTTCGCCCGGGTCGCGCTGACGGTGCACGTCTACGACCGCACCGCCAGCGCGGGCCTGACCGCGCTGACCTACGCGTTGACGTTCCTGCCGGACCTGGTCGGCGGGCCCCTGCTGTCGGGCCTGGCCGACCGGTTCGCGCGCAAAGAGGTGATGGTGGCCGCCGACCTCGCCCGCGCGGCCCTGCTGCTGGTGATGGCGGTGCCGCTGCTGCCGCTGTGGGCGCTGGCGGCGCTGCTGGTGCTGGTGCAGTTCGCGGGAGCGCCACACGGGGCGGCACGGGCGGCGTTGCTGCCGCAGATCCTGCCCGACCAGCGCTACCCGCTCGGGCAGGCGGTGCTGAGCACGCTGACGCAGGCCGCCCAGGTCGCCGGTTTCCTCACCGGCGGGGCGCTGGTCGCGTGGTGGGGGCCGAACCTGGTGCTGATGGCGGACGCGGTCACATTCGGCGTCTCGGCGTTCCTGGTGGGCTTGTTCCTGCTGGACCGGCCCGCTCCCCCACGCCCGCACGTGCGGGCGTGGCCTGCGGACCTGGTGGGCGGGGCCCGGCTGGTCTGGGACGACCGGCGGCTGCGCGCGCTGGTCGCACTGGCCTGCGTGTCGGGCTTCTACATCGTCGGCGAAGCGCTCGCCGCGCCCTACGCCGCACAGCTGGGCGCCGGGCCCGCCGCCGTGGGGATGATCTTCGCCGCCTACGCCGCCGGCACGGCGGCGGGCATGCTCGGGCTGGCCCGGTTGCCTTCTCCACGTGGGCTGCGGTTGATGCCGTGGCTGTGCGTCTTGTCGTGCGCGGTGTTGCTGCCGATGCAGTTCGCACCGGGGCTGGGCGCTGCGTTGACGTTGTTCGCGCTGTCCGGCCTGGCCAGCTCCTACCAGCTGCTGGCGAACACGGTGTTCATGCGGCTGGTGCCCAACGCGAGCCGCGGGCAGGCGTTCGGGCTGGCGGTGACGGCGTTGCGGGTGTCGCAGGGGGTGGGCATCGCCCTGGCGGGCGCGGCGGCCGAGTGGTGGCCTGTGCACCGGGTCGTGGCGGTGGCAGGGCTCGGAGGTGCGGTGGTGGCGGCGGGCGCGGCCTGGTCGTGGCGGCGGGCGGCGCGGTCAGGCGTCCAGATCTGACGCGGGTGACCGGCTCGAGGTCCGACGGCACGACCAGGCCGTGGTCGTCGCGGCTGCTGCTTCACCGAGGCCGTGGCCGCGCCCTCGTCCCACAACCGGCTCACGATCACCGACACGATCATCGCCCGAAGGTGCCGATTCACCCAGTGCGCGCCGGCCCGACGCCGCGCGAAGAGGCGTGGAGGGTGCCGGCGTGCACCCTCCACCGCCGCGCCGATGTGGACGGAGAGTCAACGCTCCCTAGACGGTCCAGTCCGTGCTCGCGAACGTCCAGTCGGTCGAATGGAACGTCCAGTCGGTGGACGACGCGAACGTCCAGTCGGTCGAGGTGGAGGCGAAGGTCCAGTCGGTGGACAGCGCGAGGTTCATCATGACCGTCTCCTTGGGAATGCGGGAGTTGCGAGGGGATGAGAAAACACGAGGACTACTCAGGGTGAGGTCCCCCACATGGAGCCACGACTTCGCGTGACCCGCTAGCTACAGTGGTTTGTTCCTGATGGTTTTCGGTGGGGGTGGCAGCGTGCCTTGGCTCGACCCGCGCCGGTGGAAGTTATGGTCCCTTCCTCCTGTCGTGCTGGCCTATGTCGTGACGACCGCCGTGGCGGCGACACTCGTCACGCTCGCAACCGCACGGCTTACCCCTGTCGAGCCACGCCACTGGGTCTGGTTCGCCGCACTCTCCGCAGCGGCGCTGGTTCACCTCGAAGCGGCGCGCGGCATCGAACGCATCCGCGAAATCTCCTCTGAGGGCGTCCCTCACGCGCAGATGCAGTCGGTGTGGCAGTTCGCTGGCGTGCTCGTTCTCCCGATGCCACTGGTCGTCCTGCTGGTCCTGGCCATCTACCTGCACGCGTGGCTGCGGGTCTACAAGCGCCGGGCGGTCCTTTACCGGAAACTGTTCTCCGCCGCCACTGTCGTACTTGGATGCGCCGCGGCGCAATGGGCGCTGGCCATGTTCTCCGCCTCAAACCCGTCCGACCTGGACGGACCACGTGGACTGCTCGCCCTCGTCGTCGCCGGGTTCCTGTACTGGTTCGTCAACTACGCCCTCGTCGTCGGCGCCATCGTCATGACGAACCCGGCCAACCCGATCCGCACCGCCCTGGGGCACGCCTCCGACGTGCTGATCGTGACCGCCTCGGTCGGCCTCGGCTCCGGATTCGCCATCATCGCCACCGCCCGGCCGTGGCTGTCGCCGATCCTGCTGCTCACCGTGCTCGCCCTGCACATGGGCCTGCTGCTGCCGCAATTCCGCGTCGCCGCCCGCACCGACTCCAAGACCGGCCTGGTCGACGCCACGTTCTGGCACGACGTCGCCGAACGCGAGATCGCCCGCGCCCGCCGCCTGGTCTCCACCGTCGGCGTGCTCATCCTCGACCTCGACCACTTCAAGCAGATCAACGACACCTACGGCCACCTCGCCGGCGACCGCGTCCTGCGCGCCGTCGCCGACGCGATCAAGCACGCCGTGCGCTCCTACGACCTCGTCGGCCGCTTCGGCGGCGAGGAGTTCGCCGTGCTGCTACCCGGAGTGGGCACCGACGAGGTGCGCGCCACCGCCGAACGCATCCGCTTCGACATCGCCCGCCTCGAGGCCGACGTCATCGACCGGTCCGGCCAGCCCCGTCTCATCAGCGGCCTGACCGCGTCCATCGGCGCCGCCGTCTTCCCCGACACCGCGACCGAGCTCAGCCCGCTGCTGCTGGCCGCCGACGAAGCGCTCTACCAGGCCAAGAACGCCGGCCGCGACCGCGTCGCCACGGCCTAGGCGTCCAGGAACGCCGCGACCTGCTCCGCGACCCGACCCGGATCCTCCACCCACGGGTAGTGCCCCACACCCTCATGCACGTACAGGGTGGCGTCCGGGAACAACGCCGCCAGCTCCGCACACCGCCGCACCGGCGAGATCGGGTCCTCGCCGCACGCGTACACCAGCACCGGATGACCGAAATCCATCAACGCCCGCCGCAACACACCCGGCACGAACGCGCCGTCGGCGTTGTACCCCAGCGCCACGTGGTACTTCCACTGCCCCAGCTCGGCATTCGCGTGCGCCTGCGCGCGCTCGTCCCACCGCGCGTACAGCAACGGCGAGGCGGCCACCCGGTTCTCCACCGAGTCGTCACCGGCGGCATTGCGCGCCAACGCGGCCGTGGCGGCCTCGAACCACGGCTCGTCCGCACGCGCCGCGAGAAACGCGTCCCAGTCGCTCTGCTCCGGCGACAGACCCACCGACCGCAACGCCGGAGTGAGCAGCACGAGCTTGCCGACGCGGTCCGGGAAGTCCGCCGCATACCCCATCGCGATCCCCGCACCCGCGGAATGCCCCAGCACGTCCACCACGTCCAGACCGAGATGACGGCGCAGCATCTCCACATCCCTGACCAGCATGTCCCGCCGATAGGTGAACGGATCCACCGGCTCGTCCGACTCACCGGTACCCCGGTTGTCCAGCACGAAAAGCCTGCGATGCGCCTCCAGCCCGCCCAGCGTCCCCAGATACTCGGACGCCCTGCCCGGACCGCCCGCGAGAACCACGAGCGGAACACCGTCACCCACTTCCCGGTAGGCGAGTTCCGTGCCGTCGAACGAGGTGAACCGTGCCATGCTGCACATCATGCCGAAGATCGCCACCGCCGACCTCGTCGACCGGCCGCAGCTGCTCGAGTTCCTCCGCACCCGCCACCACGGCGTCCTCATCACCCGCCGCACCACCACCGACGGCCTGCAGGTCTCCCCCGTCTCCTGCGGCGTCGACACGCAGGGCCGCATCGTCATCGCGACCTACCCGCAACGCGCCAAGGTCCGCAACGCCCGCCGCAACCCCGCCGTCACCCTCTGCGTTCTCTCCGACGACTGGGACGGCCCCTACGTCCAGATCGACGGCACCGCCGAAATCCTCGACCTGCCGGAAGCACTCGAGGACTTCGTCGAGTACTACCGCTGCATCGCAGGCGAACACCCCGACTGGGACGAATACCGCGCCGCCATGATCCGCCAGGGCAAAGCCCTCATCCGCATCACCATCGACAGCTGGGGCCCCGTCGCCACCGGCGGCTTCCCACCCGAGCTGGATGCCACTAGCTGACCCAGTTCCCGCCCCACCCCTTCGGGTGCTCCAGCAACGCACACCGACCACCGCGCGGGCCCTCGATCGACGCCGTCACCCCGACCGGCGCCGACTCGGGGCCCGACCACACCCGACCACCCAGCTCGGACACCCGCGCACACGCGGCCCCGACGTCATCCACGGCGAAAAACACCGTCCAACCCGAACCCGCACCCGCCACCGGACGCGGCTCACCGTGCCGCGACGACGTGAAAAGACCGGAACCACCCTCCGCCCGCGCGGCCTCCCAGCCCAACTCCCGCCGCCAGAACACCTCGTCATCGCCCGGCAGCACCACCCAGCACGGCTCACCGTGCCGAGGCGCCGGCGCCCACGGACCGTGCAACACCCGACCACTGTCCACAAAAGACCCAGCCGTCAGCTCACGCGGCTCGTCCCCACCGAAGAAAACCCGCCAACCCTCTTGCCCCGCAACAACCTGAGCCGCGAGCCGATCACCCACCCAGCCCGTGAAAGAACCACCCGGCTCGGCTATCACCGTCCAACCGAGCACAGCGGCGAAGAAGTCCACCGACAGCTCAGGCTCGGCAACGCTCAACTCAAGACGACGCAAACCACAAGACGACACGGGCATCCCATCAAGGCGGTGATCAGGAGCGCGCACCATCCTCTGCTCCGACCACCTGAGACGACAATGCGCCATTCGGCGGCATGCGCTCCGCGTTCACCACGTCACGCAACGGCACCGGCCTGCCCAGGTGAAAACCCTGCCCCACCCGCACGCCCAACCCACGCAGAACCTCCACCTGCGACGGCCGCTCCACCCACTCCGCCACCGACGACAAACCCAGCCCGTTCGCGATCTGCACGATCCCCGACACCAGCACCGCGTCCGCGTCGTTGGTCTCGATGCCCTTCACGAACTCACCGTCGATCTTGATCCCCGTGATCGGCAAATGCTTCAGGTGCACGAACGACCCGAACCCCGAACCGAAGTCGTCCAACGTGATCCGGCACCCGAAACTGCGCAGCTGCGTCGCCAGCGACACCGCCGCGTCCAAATTGGTCACCGCGGCCGTCTCCGTGATCTCCAGCCCCAACCGCCCCGGCGCCACCCCGGCCGAACCGAGCTTGTCGAGCACGAAACCACCGAAGTCCGGATCCTCCAACGTCCGCCCCGAAACGTTCACGTTGAACCGCAACCGCGAATCCGGCTGCGCCACCAACGCGTCGATCGCCGTCGACAACACCCACCGGTCGACCTCCAGAATCAGGTTCGACCGCTCCGCCACCGGAAGGAAATCCGCCGGACCCAGATAAGGCTCCTGCTGATCCTCCAACCGCAACAACAACTCATGACCCAACGTCGTCCCGGTCGCGAGCTCGACCATCGGCATCCCGTACAGCGCCAGACCATCCCCCGCCAGCGCCGCCCGCAGCCGGTCCAGCACACTCACCCGCTTCACCGTGTCCGCGTAGTGGTTCGGCTCGTACACCGTCACCCGGTCACGACCCGCCGCCTTCGACGCGTACAACGCCAGATCCGCGTTCGCCAGCACCAGCTCCCACGAGTCACCCGGCCCGAACTCCGCCAGCCCCGTGCTCACCGTGATCCGCGCCGGCGTCCCGATCCCCGCCAGCGGAAAACCCGCCACCGCCTCCTTCAGGTGGTCCGCCACACCCGACGCGTCCTCCAGCGACGCACCCGGCAGCACCACCGCGAACTCGTCACCACCCAGCCGCGCGATCAACCGGTCACCCAGCCGCGACTGCAACGCCGACGCCAGCATCCGCATCACCCGGTCACCCACCGCGTGACCCCGCAGATCGTTGACGTCCTTGAAGTTGTCCAGATCCAGCACCAGCAGCGCACCCGAACCGTTGTTCGCCAGCTGCTGCTCCAACGCCCGCGTCAAAGCCCGGCGATTCGGCAGACCCGTCAACGGATCCTGCTCCGCCATCCGCACCAGCTCGTCGTGCACCCGCGACGACTGCGTCACGTCGTGCGCCGTCCCCAACGCCCGCACCGGCGCGCCCGTCTCGTCGAGCTCCACCTCACCGAAACACTCGAACACCCGCTCCGCACCGTCCGGACGCAACATCCGATGCGTGTACGTGAACACCGAACCCGTCTTCAACGCCGCGTCCAGCGTCTCCTCGATCATCGGCAGATCGTCCGGGTGCACCAGCTGCGAGTACAGCTCGAAGTCGAACGCCATCCCCGGCGCGAACCCGAACATCTCCAGCAAGGTGTCCGACCACGTCACCCGGTCGTCCGAGATGGACCACTCCCACGTGCCCATCCGCCCCAACGCCTGCGCACGCCGCAACGCGTCCGCCTCCTGCGTCACCGTCAACTCACGATCACGCCACGCCGACACGTCCACGACCTCGTACATCAGGTCGTCACCCAGCTTCGAGCACCGCACCTCGAGCCACTTCGGACCCGGAGCCAGCACCTCCCGCGCCGGCGCGGGCACCTCGGGCACACCTGGAAGCAGCGCCGGCAACGACCGCCCGTACGCCTGCTCCACCGCAACACCGAGCACCACGCCCAACGCGCGGTTGCACCACAGCAGGTTCCCGCGCGCGTCCGTCACGGCATAGCCGACATCCGCCCGGTCCAGCACCGTGCGGCTAAAGGAGGTCACGCGCGTCATGATCGTCCGATCACCGGACGTAAGCAACCCGCTACGCCGGTCAGTTCGCTGATTTGCGAACGGCTACCGAAGCCGCTCCAAGCCCTTCGCCGACTCCACCAGCTCCGCGGCCAGCTTCCGCAGCTCCTCGTTCTCCGCCCCGTCCTGCGCCGCCGTCACCACGTCCTCCGCGGCACACCGCAGCTGGAACAACCTGTCCTGCAGATCCGCGAGCTCCGCGGTGGACAGCACCACCGCGTCCTCCGGCAGACCACCCCGCTGCAACGCCGCCCTGCGCTCGTACGCGCGCTGACGGCACGGCTGCGCACAGTACCGCCTCGGCCGGCCGATCCGCCCACTCCCCGGCAACCTCCGCCCGCACCACGCGCAGTGCCTGGGCTCATCCGCCTCCATGGAGCGCTCCATGGCGCGCGACGGTAGCGAATGGCGGCGGGTGGTCTCCAGCGACGCGCCAGAAAGCCCGACCTTCGTAGGGAACCGGACAGTACCCGTACGGCGATTGCTGTTGCTTTCGGGTGGGGTTTGGTCGTTCTGCCTTGACTGATCGCGCTTCAACGAACTCTCCCCACCACGGCACGGCTGAGCCACTTCGATGCCGAAATCCTCGCCGGGGTTCCTTGGCTTGTTTTGTTTTTTGCCTGTTTCGCGGATCTGGATGACCGGTGGGTTTGAATTTAGTCAACACTGAAGAAATAGAGACGAAGAAGAAAATGTCCCGCCACCCACTGTCCACCCCGAAGCCACGACCGGCAGGCACACTCAGGGCGTGACCCACCCGTACCTCGCAGGCCCGCACCCCCGAGCCTTCGCCCACCGCGGCTGGCACGTCGACGACCTCAGCGGCATGGAGAACTCGCTGAGCTCGTTCCGCCGCGCCGTGCAGGAGGGCTACCGCTACATCGAGACCGACGTGCACGCCACGTCCGACGGCGAGGTGGTGGTCCACCACGACCACACGCTCGAACGAACCACGGACGGCCAGGGGCGGGTCGCCGACCTGCCGTGGACCGAGGTGCGCCTGGCCCGCATCGGCGGACGCGAACCCGTCGCCCGGCTCGCCGACGTCCTCGAAGAACTGCCCGACACGTTCTTCAACATCGACGTCAAGGCCGACAACGCCGTCGAGCCGATCCTCGCCCTGCTGCGCAAAGCCAAGGCACTGCACCGGGTCTGCCTCGCCAGCTTCTCCGACAACCGCCTCGCCCGGCTGCGCCGCCGCGGCGGACCGCAACTGCTCACCTCCATGGGACCCTGCTCGGCCGGCGCGCTGTGGGCGGCGGGCCGCATCCCGTTCGCCGGACTGGCCGTACGCGGCCAGGTCGCCCAGGTGCCGGTGAGCCAGGGACCGCTCACCGTCGTCGACGCCCGGTTCGTCCAAGCCGCCCACCGCCGCGACCTCGAAGTGCACGTGTGGACGATCGACGACGAAGCCGACATGCGCGCACTGCTCGACCTCGGCGTCGACGGACTCGTCACCGACCGGCCCGACGTCCTGCGTGAAGTGCTCCGCTCACGCGGCACCTGGTAACAGGTTGGACAGTCGATCATCGGCTGTGTCGGCGGACAAGTACAGTCCGCCGACATGAAGGTCAAGGGCGACGACGCCGCCGACGCCAAGACAGCCCGCCGCCGCGAACAGCGCGGCTGGGTCTGGTACGACGTGGCGAACTCCGTGTTCCCCACGTCCGTGGTCACAGTCTTCTTCTCGCTGTACCTCACGAGCATCGCGAAGAACGCCGCCAAGGCCGACGCGGCCCTCAACGGCGCAAATCCCTGCGCGGGCGACAACGCGTTCGACCACTGCGACGTCACGTTCCTCGGGGCCCAGTTCCCCGCCGGATCGCTGTGGGGCTACCTGCTCTCGCTCGCCACGGTGATCCAGGTCGTGGTGCTGCCGATCATGGGCGCCATCGCCGACCGCACCCAGAACAAGAAGAAGATGCTCGCCTTCTTCGCCTTCACCGGGTCCGCCGCCACCGTCGCGCTCGCCGCCGTGCAGGGCACCAACTGGACCCTCGGCGTGCTGTTCTTCATCATCGCCAACATCGGCTACGGCGCCAGCGTCGTCGTCTACTACGCCTTCCTCCCGGAGATCGCGCCGCCCGACGAGCGCGACGCCCTGTCCAGCCGCGGCTGGGCCTTCGGTTACCTCGGCGGCGGTGTCGCGCTGGCGATCCAGCTCGCCATCACGCTGTCCGCGGACTCCCTCGGCATCACCGCCGCCGACGCGGCGCGCATCGCGTTCGTCATCTCCGGCGTGTGGTGGGCGGGCTTCACGTTCATCCCGCTCACCCGCCTCGCCCGGCACCAGCCACCGCACGGCACCGAGCACGGCGGCTCGGTGATCTCCGCGGGCTTCCGGGAACTCGGCACGACCCTCAAGCAGGCCAAGGCCTTCCCGCTCACACTCGCGTTCCTCGGCACGTACCTGATCTACACCGACGGCATCGCCACCGTCGCGAACGTCTCGGCGCAGTACGGCAGCGTCGAGCTGAAGTTCGAGCAGAAGACGCTGATCGCGGTGATCCTGATCGTCCAGTTCGTCGCGTTCGCCGGCGGCATCCTGCACGGCGTCGTCGCCAAGCGCATCGGCGCCAAGAAGACGATCCTCGGCTCGCTCGTGGTGTGGATCGTCGTCATCACCGCCGCGTTCTTCGTCAAGGCGGGCGACCAGATGCAGTTCTACCTCGTCTCGGCCGGCATCGGCATCGTGCTCGGCGGCACGAACGCCTTGTCCCGCAGCCTGTTCAGCCAGATGGTGCCGCCCGGCAGGGAAGCCCAGTACTTCTCCCTCTACGAGGTCGGCGAGCGCTCCACCAGCTGGCTCGGCCCGCTGGTGTTCGCCGGCGTCGGCCAGGCCACCGGCAGCCTCCGGCCCGCCATCATCTCGCTGATCATCTTCTTCGTCGCCGGCTTCGTCCTGCTGATCTTCGTGCCCGTCCGCCGGGCCATCAAGGCAGTCGGGAACCCAGAACCGACGCTCGTCTGACCGGGGCGGCGGCGCTGACCAGCCACAGCGCCGCCGTCACCACGACGAACCCCCTCCACTCCGGCGGACCGTCCACGTACGACACGACGAGCCCGCCCGCGAACAACACCGCGAAGATCGACAACGCCCGCCCCAGCGCCACCTCCCCGCGCACGTACGCGTAGATCCGCACGCCCAGCACCACCGCCGCGAGCACGGCATGACCGGTCCCCCACGTCAGCAGCTCCACCGCGCCGACCAGCACCGCCGCCCCGCTCCACCACAGCATCGGCCGCACCGGCGGCGTCGGCGCCTCCCGGTGGAAACCCAGGCACAGGCACACGAACGTCACCAGCGCCGGCAACTGCCACAACACGCTCGTGACACCCGCCGGACCGTCGTCCGTCAGCACATTGGCCAGCCACGGCACCAACGCCGCACCCGCCACGACCTTCGCCCACGTCCGATGGCCGCTCAACAGCAACCCGATCGCCACCAGCGGCGCGAAGTGGCTCACCGTCACCCACACCGGCGCCGGCACGAACTCGGGACTGCTCAGCTGCACGATCCGGCCGTAGACCGCGGGCACGACGAACGTCAGCCCCAGCAACAACCCCAGCACACCCAGCCACCGCACGACCTCCCCCAGCCGCACGGCGCTCACGGGCGCACTGGTGGCGGCCAGCCGCGTGCGGACCGCCAGACCCAGCATCGCGCCGGTCTCACCCCAGCCGGGCCAGCTGTGCTCCAGGTCGAGCTCGTCCGTCCGGTCGGCCAGGAACAGACCGACCATCTCCTCCTCGCGGTCCTGCCGGTACCACTCGGGCAGGACCTTCAGCAGCGCGCGGTACCGACGTTCCAGGTTGTTCACGCCCGCACCGCCCCGCGCACCGGGAGGACCGCGCCGAGCACCAGCAGCAGCTCCAGCACCACCGTCGGCACGACCAGCCCTCCCACCACCAGCCCTTCACCGGCGAGCACGAACGCGATCGGCACCAGCAGCAGCACGGCGAACAACGACAACGCCCGTCCGAACACCGCGTCCCCGCGCACGTACGCCACCACCCGCAACGCCACCGCGACCAGCACGATCGCCAGCAGGCCGCCACCGGCCGCCATTCCTCCGACGACGCCCAGCGCCAGCGCTCCCCCGCCCCACCACAGCAGCCTGCGCATCGGCGGCGTCGGCGCGTCGCGGTGGAAACCCAGACACAGCGCCACGAACGTGACGAGCGACGGCACCTGGAACACCGCCCACACCCAGACGTGCTGCGGCCACAGGTTGATCATCCCGGGCACCACGGCCACCGCCGCCGCCGTCTTGGCCGGCGTGCGCCAGCCGTTCAGCAACGCCAGGAACGCCACGACCGGCGCCAGGTCCAGCGCCCGCAGCCACGTCACCGTCGAGCCGGAGTACTCCACGCCGGACTGCACCGCGTTCGCGATCGACGCGCCCGCGTAGAAGATCCCGAGCAGCAGCCCGAGCATCCCCAGGGCGCGCACGATCTCACCGCGCCACATGACCTTCCCCGGCACGCCCGTGAGCGCCGCACCGGCCGCCAGGTGCGTGCGCACCGCGAGCCCGAGCACCGCACCGGTCTCACCCCAGCCCGGCCGGCCGTGCTCGTCGGTCCGGCCGGCCAGGAAGATCGCGGCCATCTCCTCCTCGCGGTCCTGCCGGTACCACTGGGGCAGGACCCTCAGCAGCCGACGGTAGCGCCGCTCCAGCTTGCTCACGCCCGGTTCGCCCACGGCAGGACACCCCTCCCCCTCAGCACCGCGGAGGCCGCCCGCACGTTCGCGCTCAGCCTCGCGACCTCCGCCTGCAACGCCCGCACCCCGGAGTCGGTGAGCTTGTAGTAGCGCCGCAGCCGCCCCTGGTGCACCTCCTCGCGGTCGCGCTCGGCGAGCCCGTCCGCCACCAGCCGGTCCAGCACCCCGTACAGCGTGCCCACCCGCAGCACCATCCGTCCCTCGGACAGCTCCTCCACCGCCTGCACGATCGCGTAACCGTGCAACGGCTCCTCCGCGAGCGCGGTGAGCACGAGGAACGCCTGCTCGGACATGACCCGACCACTCATGTCGTTGAATATATCGTGGCGCGAGCTATAGCGGGAAGCGAGTTATCGGAGTTGCCCTGATTTCAGCCAGCACTGCAGTTATCGAGGTATTCGATCCAGGTTCATGTTTCGGCGGCCTGCGCAGTGGCTATGCCTGCGCCACCGGATCCGCGGCTGAGCCGAGGGGACGCACGATGGGCAGGGATACGCCGTGGGGGTTCTTGTTGATCAGGGGTCAGGCACTAGGGTGACCCGCCGTGGACGCCCTCCCCGATCCGACAGATGCCCTCTCCGCTGTACCTGTCGCGGGTTCCCGACGGTCGACTCCGGTGGTGGGCCACCTGAAGTTCTTCTTCGGCCCCATGGACTGCGGCAAGTCGACGCTCGCGCTGCAGATCGACCACAACAACTCGCGACAGGGCCGTCGCGGGCTGCTGCTGGTGCGTCACGACCGGTCCGGACGGCCGCAGATCTCGAGCCGCATCGGCATCACGCGGGAGGCCGCGGAGATCCGCGACGACGATCTCCGCCAGTTGGTGCGCGCGGAGTGGGCGGCGGGGCAGCGGGTGGACTACCTGATCGTCGACGAGGCGCAGTTCCTCTCCCCCGCCCAGGTCGAACAGCTGGCGGAGCTCGCGGACGACGTCCAGGTCGACGTGTACTGCTTCGGGCTGGCCACGGACTTCCGCGGCGAGATGTTCCCCGGCTCGCAGCGGCTCTTCGAACTGGCCGACGAGCTGAAGGCCATCCAGGTCGAGGTGCTGTGCTGGTGCGGGGTGCCGGGACGGTTCAACGCGCGGGTGCGGGCCGGTCGGGTGATTCGCGCCGGGGACACGGTACTCGTCGCGGACACGGTTTCGGATACGGAACAGCACCGATCGGGTACAGAGAGCAACGGTGTAACCGATACCACGGAAACTACTGTGCGCTACCAAGTGCTCTGCCGGCGTCACTTCCGGTTGGGTGACCTAGGCCCTGACGTCGCACAAAGTGGCCAACTGCGGTTGGCCTAGGCGGTTACCCACAGGGTTGGCTAGGCCATTAGAGTGAGGCATGAGCGCAGTAGCTTGATAACGCGTCACGATCCTGTGGCGATCGCATCCATTAGTAGGAAGCCTTCGTTGACGAGTGAACGACGTCACTGTGGGCGACCATGAGAGCGAACCGGAAACAAACGGAGCAATCCGGGCGTTGCACACGGTGAGCAAGAAGCCTGGGCCCCGGCCCTGAGCCGAGCGAAAGGACACCGCCATGGCCGACCGCGTTTTGCGTGGCAGCCGGCTCGGAGCAGTCAGCTACGAGACCGACCGCAACCACGATCTCGCTCCGCGCCGGGCAGCGCGGTACGCCTGCCCGAAGGGACACGACTTCGAGGTCCCGTTCTCCGACGACGCCGAGTTGCCGCCGACCTGGGAATGCCGGCTGCACGGAACCGAGTCGAAGATCATCGACGGCGTCGAGCCGGAGGTGAAGAAGATCAAGCCGCCGCGCACGCACTGGGACATGCTCCTGGAGCGCCGGTCGATCCCCGAGCTCGAGGAGCTGCTCGACGAGCGTCTCGAAGAGCTGCGCGGACGCCGCACCCGCACGGCCTGACCTGCCGGGGAAGCCCCAGACGCTTCAAGCCGTCCCGGTCTCCCGCCGGGACGGCTTTTGCGTGCGCTTCTTCGAAGCGCGGAAGCGGCGTCAGAACGGCGTCAGGTCTGCCGGCTGGTGCGCACCAGCACCCTGCCCCACCACAGCCCGGCCGCCGCCAGCACCGCCCAGACCGACAGCGCCACGATCGACCGCGGCGACCCGAGGTCGCTGAACGCGTCCCCCAGCACCGCGGCCAGCACGGTCGACGGCACGAGTCCCAGCGCCGTGCCGAGCGTGAAGTGCGCCGCCTTCACCGACGTGACGCCCGCGCCGTAGTTGGCCAGCGTGAACGGCAGGACCGGCAGCAGCCTGATCACCAGCGTCGCCTCGACGCCTCTTCTGGCGAAGACCTCTTCGAGCGTGCCCAGCCGCTCCCCCAGTCGCGCCGCGACCTCGTCCCGGCCGAGCAGGCGGGCGATGCCGAACGCGATCATCGCGCCCGCGGTGAACCCGGCGATCGCGACGACGCTCCCCCACGTGACGCCGAACAGCAGCCCCGCGGCCGTGGCGAGCACCGGTTTCGGGAAGAACACCGCGGTGCCGAGCGCGCAGACGCCCGTGAACACCACCGGTCCGAGCCGTCGGAGTGCCTCGACGTCCGGGAGGTCGACGAGCTGGGCCGCGGCCGCGAGAGTGACCACGAGCAGCACCAGGACGATGAGGCCCGCGCGTCGCATCAGCCCACCGTACCCGGCATCCTGGGACGCATGACTGTCGCGCTGCCGTCCGGTTCGGTCATCCCCGCGCTCGGCATGGGCACGTGGATGATGGCCGAGGACCCCGCCCGGCGGGCCGACGAGATCGCGGCCCTGCGCGCGGGCCTCGACCTCGGCCTGACGTTGATCGACACGGCCGAGATGTACGGGTCCGGAGCCGCCGAGACGCTCGTCGGCGAGGCCGTCCGCGGCCGCCGCGCCGAGGTCTTCCTCGTGTCGAAGGTGCTGCCGTCCAACGCCTCCGCGGTTGGCACCGTGCGTGCCTGTGAAGCCAGTCTGCGGCGTCTCGGGACCGACTACCTCGACCTGTACCTGTTGCACTGGCGCGGCAGCGTGCCGCTCTTCCGGACGGTGGACGCGTTCTCGACGCTGATGGCGTCCGGCAAGATCCGGCATTGGGGCGTCAGCAACTTCGACCTGGCAGACATGCGCGAGCTCACGGCGTTGCCGGGCTTCTGCCAGACCAACCAGATCCTCTACAACCTGTCGCGGCGCGGGCCGGAGCACGACCTGCTGCCGTGGCACGCCTCGTGCGGGATGCCGGTCATGGCCTACTCCCCCGTCGAGCAGGGGCGGCTGCTGGGCTCGCCGGTGCTGGCGTCGGTCGCTGCCCGGCACTCCGCCACGCCCGCCCAGGTGGCGCTGGCGTGGGTGCTGCGGCTGCCGTACGTGAACGCGATTCCCAAGGCGGGGACGGTGGCGCACGTGCGGGAGAACGCGGCGGCGCTGTCGTTGCGGCTGTCCTCTGAGGACCTCGCGGAGCTCGACCGCGCCTTCAAAAGTGTAGTCATTGCACTTTTTAAGTCGATGCGGTTTCATCGAAGGCATGACCACACCACGCATCGCCATCGCAGGGGCCGGGCTCGGC